>DASUHT010000061.1:0-3906 GCA_036273335.1 Gaiellales bacterium
GCCATCGCCTCCTGCAGAACGATCGGCCCGCTGTCGGCGGCCACGTGCCCG
Organism: Gaiellales bacterium; assembly: GCA_036273335.1. Lineage (GTDB taxonomy): Bacteria > Actinomycetota > Thermoleophilia > Gaiellales > JAICJC01 > DASUHT01. Next base: position 52 of record DASUHT010000061.1, read on the forward strand.
TCGTCCACCAGGTGCACCGTGACGCCGGTCACGCGCACGCCGTGCTCCACGGCGTCCGCGACCGCGTGCGCGCCCGGGAACGCGGGCAGCAGTGACGGGTGCACGTTCATGATGCGGCCGGAGAAGCGGTGCACGAACTCGGGGGACAGGATCCGCATGTAGCCGGCCAGCACCACGAGCCCCACCTCGTGCCGGTCGAGGAAGGCCGCCGTCTCCGCCTCGTCGGCCGTGACCAGCGACTCGATGCCGGCCCGCGCCGCCCGCTCCAGCCCCCCCGCCTGCGCCCGGTCGGAGACGACGCACGTGACATCGATGGCGTCGTCGTCGATCAGCGCCTGCAGGTTACTGCCCGTCCCCGAGATGAGGACGCCCACCCTCACCGCAGGATGACTCCGTCGCCTTCGACCAGGCGGCCGGCCACCCAGGCCCGTTCGCCCGCCCGCTCCAGCGTCTGCAGCGCCAGCTCGGTCGACTCGTCCGCGACCACCACGGCATAGCCGAGACCGAGGTTGAACACCCGCCGCATCTCGTCCTCATCCACGCCCAGCGACGCCAGCCAGGTGAACACCGCCGGGCGTTCCCAGCTGGACAGGTCGACCTCGGCGCCGAGCCCGGCGGGCAGCGGCCGGCCGAGGTTGCCGGGGATGCCGCCGCCGGTGATGTGGGCCATCGCGCACACGTCGAGGGTGCCCGTCAGCAGCCGGACGGCTCCGGCGTAGATGCGAGTCGGCTCCAACAGCGCGTCGGCCACCGACGCCCCGCCCAGCTCGGAGGGGGTGTCGTCGAGCGAGACGCCGGCCCGCTCCAGCAGTCGCCGCACCAGCGAGAACCCGTTCGAGTGCGGGCCGCTCGAGGCCAGGCCGATCACGGCATCGCCGGCCCTGGCGCGGGAGCCGCCGATCAGGTCGCGGCGCTCGCCGACGGCGACCGCGAACCCGGCCATGTCGAACTCGTCCGGCTCCATCATGTCGGGGTGCTCTGCGGTCTCGCCGCCGAGCAGCGCGCAGCCGGCTTCGCGGCATCCGGCGGCGATGCCCTCGACCAGCTCCGCGATCCGGTCCGGCTGGATCCGCCCGCACGTGATCACGTCCAGGAAGAACGCCGGCCGCGCCCCGGTGGTGAGCACGTCGTTCACGCTCATCGCGACCAGGTCGATGCCGAGCCCGTGCAGCCGCCCGGCCGCCGCGCCGAGCAGGATCTTGGTGCCGACGCCGTCGCAGCCGGCGGCGATCGCGGGGTCGCCGGCGCTGGGCGTGTACAGGCCCGAGAAGCCGCCCAGGCTCCCCAGCACGTCCTTCGTGTGCGTCGAGGCCACGGCGGCGGAGATGCGGCGCACCACCTCGTCGGCGGCCTCGAGGCTGACCCCGGCGTCGCCGTAGGTGAGCGGCGCCTCGCCGCTCATCGAGCGGCCGCGGCCTCGGCCGCTGCCAGCTCCTCGAACCGCAGCTTGGCGTTTCGCATGTCGCCGGGGATCTCGGTCGGATACTCGCCGGTCAGGCAGGCCCGGCAGAAGCGATCGCTGGGCTGGGTGGTCGACTCCTGCAGCCCGTCCAGCGACAGGTACGCCAGCGACGTCGCGCCCAGCCGCTCACGCACCTGCTCGATGGTGCGCCCGGAGGCGATCAGCTCGTTCTGGTCAGCCATGTCGATCCCGTAGAAGCAGGGCGAGATGATCGGCGGCGAGCTGACGCGCAGGTGCACCTCGGTGGCACCCGCCTCGAACAGCATCTGCACCAGCTTGCGCGTCGTCGACCCGCGCACGATCGAGTCGTCCACGACCACCACGCGCTTACCGCGCAGCATCGAGGGCAGCACGTTGAACTTGAGCTTGACGCCGCGCTCACGCAGGCCCTGGTCGGGCTGGATGAAGGTGCGGCCGACGTAGCGGTTCTTGACCAGGCCCTCGCCGAACGGGATGCCGCTGGCGCGGGCGTACCCGATGGCGGCGGGCGTGCCGGAGTCGGGCACCGGTATCACGACGTCGGCCTCGACCGGCGCCTCCCGCGCCAGCTGCTCGCCCATCCGGCCGCGCACCTCGTGCAGCCCCTGGCCCTGCATCTCGGAGTCGGGCCGGGCGAAGTAGATGTACTCGAAGATGCACAACGATGCGGAGCGGGGCTCGACGGCCTGCCGGTAGCGGGGCCCGTCGGCGTCGATCACGACCAGCTCGCCGGGGTTCAGCTCGCGCTCCACCCGGGCGCCGATGATGTCCAGCGCGCAGGTCTCGGAGGCGAGCACGAACGCGTCGTCGAGGCGGCCGACGACCAGCGGGCGGATCCCGTCGGGATCGCGGAAGCCGGCCACGGCGTCCTCGGTCAGGAGCACCGCCGCAAACGCGCCCTCGATCCGGCCCATGGTGTCGGCGATCGCGTCGTCCAGCCGCGGGGACGGGTGCCGCGCGATCAGCGCCGCGATCACCTCCGTGTCGGAGGTGGACTGGAGCCGCACCCGGTTGCCACGCAGCTCGTCTCGCAGCGCGGTCGTGTTCGTGAGGTTGCCGTTGTGGCCGAGCGCGACGGTGCGGCCGGGTGCGTGCTGCACGACCGGCTGCGCGTTGCGCCAGGCGGTGGAGCCGGTGGTCGAGTAGCGGGCGTGGCCGATCGCCATGCGGCCCTGCAGCGCCGACAGCTTGGGCTCGTCGAACACCTGGTTGACCAGGCCCATGTCCTTCATGGCGACCACCCGGCCGCCGTCCGACACGGCGATGCCGGCGCTCTCCTGGCCGCGATGCTGGAGCGCGTAGAGGCCGAAGAAGGTCAGCCGGGCGACGTCACGGTCGGGCGCGCCGAGCGGGTCGTAGATGCCGAACACGCCGCACATCAGCCGCTGCCCTCGACCGCGGCCGGCAGCGCCGACTCGTAGATCCCGGCCGCCTCGGCCAGCGGCAGCGCCTGGCCGGACAGCAGGATGGCGTCGCCGCCGACGCGTCCGATCCGCCGCAGCGGCAGCTCGCCGGCCAGCACCGCCAGCGCCTCCGCGTCCTGCTCGCTGACGCTGATCACGGCCCGCCCGTCGCCCTCCGAGAAGGGCTGGTCACAGTCGGCCACCACCCCGATGCCGCCGGCGATGGCGGACTCGGCCAGCGTCACCGCGAGGCCCCCGTCGGCCACGTCGTGCGCGCTTCGCAGCAGCCGCCGCTCGGCCGCCTCGGCCAGGAACCGGTGCAGCCGCGCCTCGGCCACCAGGTCGGGAGCGGGGATGCGCCCGGCCACCTCGCCCAGCACCAGCTTCTGGTACTCGGAGCCGTCCAGGGCGGCCGCGCCGTCACCGGCCAGCAGCACCAGGTCACCCTCGCTCCGGAAGCCGGCCTTGACGGCCAGCTCGGCGTCGGCCAGCACGCCGACGACTCCGACCACCGGCGTCGGGTAGATGGGCTGCCCGAAGTGCTCGTTGTAGAGCGACACGTTGCCCGAGACCACCGGCAGGCCCAGCGCCTCGCAGGCCAGCGACATGCCCTCGATCGCCTCCGCCAGCTCGTAGCCGACCTCGCCGGTCTCGGGGTTGCCGAAGTTGAGGCAGTTCGTGACCGCCGCCGGCCGCGCCCCCGTGCAGGCGACGTTGCGCGCCGCCTCGCAGACGGCGGCCGCGCCGCCGCGGCGCGGATCCAGCCACGTGCGCCGGCCGTTGCCGTCCAGCGAGATCGCGATCGCCCGCCGCGACGGAGTCAGCCGCACCACGCCGGCATCGCCGCCGGGCCGCACCGCGGTGCCCGAGCCGACCAGCTGGTCGTACTGCTGGTAGATCCAGCGGCGGCTGCCCAGGTTCGGCGAGCCGAGCAGCGTCCGCAGCCCGCCCGCGATGTCCGTCACCGGCGCGAACTCGAGCGGCCGATCGGCCAGGCGGGCCGGCCGCGTC
>DASUHT010000062.1:0-13077 GCA_036273335.1 Gaiellales bacterium
CAGGCGCGAGCACCGGCAGCTCGTCGATCTCCATGCCCACCCCGTGTCCGAGGAAGCGCACCCGGTCGCGGCCGGCGCCCATGAAGTGTTCGCCCAGGCCGCCCTCGACCGCGAGCCGCTCGGCGCGGGCGAACAGCTCCGAGGGCAGCGCCCCCGGGGCGATCGAGCGTTCGCTGTCGCGGATGATCGCAACGGCCTTGTCGTAGGCAGCCCGCAGGTCGGCCGGCGCCGGGCCAAGGAAGAACGTGCGCGTCTGGTCGGCCAGCCAGCCCTCGCTGGCACCGACCAGGTCGACGATCAGGGGGTCGCCGGGGCGCAGGCGATAGCCGTTGGCCCCCTTGCCGAGGGCCGGATTCGGGCCCGGCCCGCAGAGTGGCGAATCCGAGTAGCCAGGAGTGGCGCCGGACGGGCCGGCCAGCACCTGGCCGTAGTGCATCTCCTGGTTGAAGCCGCGGAAGCGGAGCTGTCCCTGGTGGCCGGCCTCTCGGAGAACTCTCTCAACCTCCAGTTGAACCTTAGACTCAGAGATCCCCGTTCCCATGAGGCCGGGTATCGCCCGCGCGGCCAGGTCAACCTGCGCCGCCGCAGCACGCATTCGCTCGAGGTCCCACGCGCTCTTGATCGCGCGCGTCCGCCGCACCGCGCCCGAGCAATCCTCGAGCTGCCAGCCCTCGAGGCGCCGCCGGTAGGAGAGGAACGCGGAGGCCGGCAAGACGTCCAACTCGAATCCGATGCGCGCCCCCGGCGCCAGGCCTGCGGCTCGCAGCGCCGGCTCGAGCTCCGACAGCGAGCGCAGCGGGTGAACCTCCGCAAGCGGCGACTCGGCGACCGCACGCTCCATGGTGCGGCGCACGAGCAGCCGCGGCTCACCGACAGCCGGCACCACCAGGTGGGCCTGCTGGTTGGTCGCAGTGAAGTACGCCAGGTCGGCCGACTGGACGATCACGGCGCCATCCAGCCCGTCCGCCTCCAGCTCCCGGCGCAGGCGCGCCAGGCGGCTCGCGATCTCGTCCGCGGGGACCATGCTGGCGTTAGCGTAGTGCGGCGTGATCCTCCACAACGGCCCCATCTACACGATGGACCCACGGCTGCCGCAGGTGCGGGCGCTGTCGGTCGCCGGTGAGCTGATCGCGGGCGGGGTCGACGTGCGCGAGGGCGAGAGCGACCGCGTCGGGCACGAGCGGGTCGACCTGGACGGGCGCTGCGTGCTGCCCGGCTTCTGCGACTCGCACCTGCACTTCCTGAGCTGGGCGCTTGCCCGACGGGCGCTCGACCTCACCGGCTGCGGCTCGCTGGCAGAGACGCTCGCGCGGGTGGCGACTGCCGGCCCCGGCCCGGGCTGGCTGCACGGACGCGGCTGGCGGGACGCCGCCTGGCCAGACGGGCCGCCGAGCGCCGGGGCGCTCGACAGCGTCACCGGTGAGCGACCGGCCGCGCTCTGGGCGCACGACGGCCATACCCTGTGGGTGAACTCGGCCGCCACCGGCGCTGTCGGGATGGCGGCGCCGGGAGGCATCCTGCACGAGCGCGACGCGTGGGCGTTCCCGCTGCCCGAGCCGCCTCCCAACGAGGCGTCGCGTGCCGTGCGGGAGGCGATGGTGGACGCCAACGCGCGCGGCGTGGTCGCCGTCCACGATCTCCAGGAGCGAGGCGGACGCGGCATCTGGCAGCGGCTGGACGCCGACCGCCGGCTGACGCTGCGCGTGGCGATGGGCGTTCCGGTTTCCGAGCTGGCATCCGCGCGCGCACTCGAGCTGCGAAGCGGGTTCGGCAGCGATCTGCTTCGGGTGGGTCCGGTGAAGGCGTTCATGGACGGGACACTGGGCTCGCGGACGGCCTGGATGCTGGACGGATCGGGAGACGTGTTGACGACCGGCGAGGAGCTGGAGGAGATCGTGCGCGAGACGGCGGCGGGCGGCCTTGGGATCGCGGTGCACGCGATCGGGGACGGCGCCAACCGGGCAGCGCTGGACGCCTTTGAGCACACCCGCGACGCCTGGGAGGACGCGCTCGTCCGGCCGCGGATCGAGCATGCCCAGTGCGTTGACGACGCCGACCTCCCCCGCTTTGCGGCGATCGGCGTGCTGGCCTCCGTTCAACCCTCGCACGCGCCGTCCGACCGAGACACCGCGGATCGCCTCTGGGGGCCGCGAGCGGCCTGCGCCTACCGCACGCGCGACCTCCTGGATTCCGGCGCCCACCTCGTCTTCGGGTCCGACGCGCCGGTCGAGTCGCTCGACCCGCTGGCCGGAATCCACGCCGCCGTGCAGCGGACGGCCGACGACCGCGAGCCGTGGCACCCCGACCAGCGGATCCCGGTCGCCGATGCGATCCTCGGCTTCACCGCAGCCGGCGCCTACGCCACCGGCGAGGAGCGCCTGCGGGGACTGCTGCTCCCCGGCTACGCCGCCGACCTGGTCGTCCTCGACACCGACATCGTCGCCCATCCCGACCGAATCTCGAAGGCGCGGGTTGAGGCGACGATGCTTGCCGGCCGCTGGGTACACAACCGCCCCCCTTGGTGAGGGTATGCAGGCCGGCGAAGCCGGCGTGAATAGGCCAAGGCCACCAGCACCCCGCCGGCTCCAGGTGCCGGGGGCCACTGTGGGGCCAGGCACCGCAACAGACCCGTCACACAGGCGCAACGCGATTTGTGAGGGTCTTGGCCCTGTATTCACCCCCAGCCACGACTGAGCGCCATCCAGCGCCGCGGGCGTAAGCCGCGGTGAACACCACCGGGGCCAGGCACCGCAACAGACCCGTCACACAAGCGCAACGTGAAGAGAAGGGGCCTGGCCCCTTCTCTTCACCCCCCAGCCAGGCTCGCGCAGTGGGCCGGGTCGGGGATGCACTGCTCGAATACCTGGGCCAGCGTGGCGTACGGGCCGTGCGGCGCGTCCGCACGTACGAGTCGCATCTGGGCGGCCGCGTCGCCGCCGCTTCGGATCCAGAAGTAGAGCAGCCCGAGGTGGAACCGCACCTCGGTGTTGTCGGGGGCGTTGCCGGCCAGTTGGGTCAGCGTCGTGATCGAGGCCATCGGGTTGTCCTTCTGGTACCCGAGCACGGCGGCCGCCACCTGGGGGCCAACGCCGACAGGGTCGAGGGCCAGCGCCCGCCTGGCGTCCGCGATCGCCTGCACGCGGTCGACCCCCTCCAGCCGCACCGCGGCCTTTAGCCAGCGGGTGGCGCTGGGGTGCGCACGGGCGGCCGCCTCGAGCTCTGCCGGCGAGCCCTTCGGCGCCGGGCCGGGATAGACGTAGGGCGGGTACCCGCGCACCTCATCCGGGTGCAGCAGGTTGTCGGCGTTGGTGCCGTAGTAGCCGTACGGGTCGAGCACCCGCACCCGCTTCAGCTCCAGCGTTGCGGGCGTCGGGTGTCCGGCCCAGAGCTCGGCCACGCCGAGGTTGAACGCCACCACCGGCTTGTCCGCCGGCAGCCGCTTGAGGGCCGCCAGCGTGGACTCCCGGGTGGCCGCCGAGTAGCCCGCCATCGCCCGGGCGACGGCGATTCGCACGTCGCCCGCCGGCAGGCGCTTCGTGGCCGCGGCGAGGACGGCCCGCGGGTGGCTTGCCGAGACCGGCGCGCCGGGCATCTGGATGACCACCGGCGGCCTGCCGGAGAGGGGCCGCGCGACGGCCTGCGGCGGGGCCGGCGAGCCGCCCCGGGACTGCCAGACGACGACCCCGGCGACCACCGCGCCGGCGGCGACCGCAGCGCCCGCGAGCAGCGCCAGACGGCGCCTGCGGCGGTCGGGAATAGGCGTGCCGCGGCGCACGTTGGAACCTTCGACGGCGGAGGAGTTTGGATCCATTCGCTGGCTATACTTCAAGGTGGTGCACAAGGCTCCGCCGTGTCCACGGCGAGCATCGGTGAAAGGGTAGGTGAACGGGTGAGTTCAGCGCGCGACCATCTCGCGGCAGCGAGGGCGCAGATTCGGGAGCAGACCGCCGGCGAGGCGGCCGAGCGCCTGACCGCGACGCCGCCACCGGCGGTGCTCGACGTGCGCGAGCGCGATGAGTACGAGCAGGGATTCATCCCCGGCGCCATCCACATCCCGCGCGGCAACCTGGAGACCCGCATCGAGCGCAACGTGGTCGACCGGTCGACGCCGATCATCGTCTACTGCGCCACCGGCACCCGCTCCGTGTACGCGGCCAAGACGCTCGACGAGCTGGGCTACACCGACGTCGTCTCGATGTCCGGGGGCTTCGCCGCCTGGAAGGAGAACGGGCACGAGTGGAAGCTGCCGCGAACGCTCAGCCACGAGCAGTGGGAGCGGTACAGCCGCCACGTCCTGATCCCCGAGGTCGGCGAGGAGGGCCAGCTGCGTCTCCTCGACTCGAAGGTGCTTCTGATCGGCGCCGGCGGCCTGGGCTCTCCGGCGGCGCTCTACCTGGCGGCCGCCGGCATCGGCACGATCGGCGTGATCGACGCCGACGTGGTCGACACCAGCAACCTGCAACGGCAGATCGTGCACAGCGTCGAGCGGGTGGGCATGGCCAAGGTCGATTCGGCCGAGATCGCGATCAAGGCGATCAACCCCGAGGTCAACGTCGTCAAGTACACCGAGCGGCTGACCTCCGAAAACGTGCTCGACGTGATCGGCGGCTACGACGTGATCGTGGACGGCACCGACAACTTCCCCACGCGCTACCTGCTAAACGACGCCAGCCTGGTGGCGGGGATTCCGGTCGTGCACGGGTCGATCTACCAGTTCGAAGGCTCGGTCACCGTGTACAAGCCCTATGAGGGCCCCTGCTACCGCTGCCAGTATCCCGAGCCGCCGCCGCCCGAGCTGGCGCCGAGCTGCGCCGAAGGCGGCGTCCTGGGCGTCCTGCCGGGTGTGATCGGGACGCTGCAGGCAACCGAGGCGCTGAAGCTGGTGCTCGGGATCGGCGAGCCGCTGGTTGGGCGGCAGGTCCGCTACGACGCTCTGACCATGGAATTCGTCGAGCTGAAGATGCGCCGCGACCCCCACTGCCCGGTCTGCAGCAAGGATCCCTCGGAGATCGAGTTCATCGACTACGAGCAGTTCTGCGCCATGCCGTCACGCGCGGTCGCCGCCGGCGAGGCGGCCTGATGTCGACGGTGCGCATGCCGCCGATCCTCCGCCAGGCGGTCGGCGGCGCCCGCGAGATCGACGCCAGCGGCGGGACGGTGCGCGAGGTGCTGGACGACCTGGCGACCCGCTTCCCGGCAGTGCGCGGCCACCTGCTCGACGACTCCGGCGATCTCAATCGGTTCGTCAACGTGTACGTGAACAATGAGGACGTCCGCCTGGGAGACGGGCTCGAGACGAGCGTCAGCACCGATTCGACGGTGATCGTCCTGCCCGCCATGGCCGGGGGTGCCGGCAACCGATGAACTGCCTGCAGACCGTCCGCTCGGCCGCCCTCCAGGCGGTGGGGAACACCCCGCTCATCGAGCTGCCGAAGATGTCGCCGAACGACGGCGTACGGATCTTCGCCAAGCTGGAGGACCAGAACCCCACCGGCTCGATCAAGGACCGGGTGGCGCTGTCGATGGTCGAGGCCGCCGAGAGCACGGGCGAGCTGGAGCCGGGCCAGCGGATCCTCGAGCCGACCAGTGGCAACACGGGGATCGCACTGGCGATGATCGGCAAGGTGAAGGGGTACCCGGTCAGCGTCGTCATGCCCGAGTCGGCGACCCTGGAGCGGGTCGAGCTCCTGCGCATGTACGGCGCCGAGATCATCTTCTCACCGGGCGAGCTGGGTTCGAATGGGGCGGTCTCACGCGCCCGCGCGCTGGCCGAGCGCGACCCGTCCATCTTCATGCCGTTCCAGTACGCCAACGAGGCCAACCCTGCCGCCCACTACTGCGGAACCGCGCTGGAAATCCTCGACCAGGTGCCCGACGGAGAGGTCGACGCGTTCGTCGCCGGGCTGGGCACGGGCGGCACCCTGATGGGCTGCGGCCGGCGGCTCCGGGAGGCCAATCCGGACGTCCGGATCGTGGCCGCAGAGCCGCTTCAGGGCGACCCGGTGATGGGACTGCGCAGCCTCGAGGACGGCTACACGCCGCCCATCCTCGACATCGGCCAGCTCGACCGCAAGGTGCTGGTCTCCAACGGCGAGGCGGTGCTGGCACTGCGCAAGCTGCTCGACCTGGAGGGCGTGTTCGCCGGCGTGTCGGCCGGCGCGGCGCTGGCCGTCGCGCGCAGGGTGGCGATGGACATGGAGGGCGGCAACGTGGTCGTGGTCTTCGCCGACGGCGGTGCCAAGTACATGAGCGCCGGCCTCTACAGCAAGCCCACGGATCAGCTCGAGCGGGAGATGGAGGAGCGCGTCTGGTGGTGATCCCGGCCGCGTTGCGCGACGAGATCGTCGCCCACGCCAGGGCCGGGCTTCCCAACGAGGCCTGCGGCATCCTCGCCGGAGAGGGCGACCGGGTGGACAGGTTCTTCCCGGCCGAGCCGGACGAGCCGAGCCCCTACTACTACCGGATCGACGCGCGCGATCAGATCCGGATCATGAACGAGATCGACGACGCCGGTCTGGAGCTGGTCGGCATCTACCACTCGCACGTCTCCTCGCCCGCCTATCCGAGCCGCACGGACGCCGAGCAGGCGTTCTGGCCAGAGGCGGTGTACATCATCGTGTCCCTCGCCGGACAGCCGGAGATGCGGGGATATCGGATCTCCGACATGACCGTTTCCGAAGTGCCGCTCGAGCTGTCCTGACCCGACGCAAGCACGGCAGCTTGCGCTGGAGTGATCGGGCGGTGCTCGTCGCCGCTGGCGGGACGCCGGCCTAGATGCCGGCGGCGGGACGCTCGTCCGTGACCTCGGTCTCCGGAGCGATCGGCGACACCGGGCGGCCCTCGAACTCGGTGCCGAGGACGATCACCGTCTTCGTCCGCTCCACCGAGCGCAGCGCCCGGATCTCCCAGATCAGGTGCTCGAGCGCGCGCGTCGAGTCGGCCCGCACCTTCAGCATCATGCTCTCCTCGCCCGCGATGTGGTGGCACTCCTCCACCCACGGCATACGCGCGAATGAGTCCTCCAGCTCGCTGCGGGGGCCGGCGGTCTGGGTGACCATGATGAACGCGGTGACCGCGGCGCCGACCTGCTCGGGGTCGACCACGGCGCGGTAGCCGGTGATCACCCCGCGCGCCTCCAGCTTCTTCACCCGCTCGTGGACGGCTGCCGGTGAGAGCCCCACTCCCTGCGCGATCTGGGCGAAGGTCGCCCGGCCCTCCCGCTGCAGGTGCGCGATGATCGCGCGGTCCGTGTCGTTCAGCTCTTTCATCCGCCGAGCGTTGAACATTACCCGCGACGGGGTATGGTGATGCGCATGGACGATCCGTCAGGCTGGGAGCGGCGCGACGGCGCGCTGCGCAAACGCTACGAGTTCCCCGACTTCGCGACCGCTCTGGCGTTCGCTGACCGCGTCGGCGCGGCGGCGGAGGAGGCCAACCATCACCCCGACCTGCTGGTGACCTGGGGCGCGGTGGAGGTCGCGTGGGTCAATCACGCGGCCGGCGGCATCACCGACCGCGACGTCGAGATGGCCGCCAAGACCGACACGCTGGCATAGCCCTAGCCGGTGGCCTCTGCCTGGGCCGCCGGTTCCTGAGGCGGGAACGTGATGTCGACCTCGGTGATCCGCGTCCCGTCGATCCGGGAGACCTCGAAGCGGGCGCCGTCGTAGGCGACTGTGTCCCCCACCCGCGGCGCCCGGCCGAGCTCGCCGAAGACGAATCCGCCCACCGTGTGGTAGTCGTCGTCAGGTAGCTCCAGCCCGAAGCGCTCGTTGAACTCCTCGATCGGGAACGAGCCGCCGATCCGCACCCGCCCCCGCCCGATCCGCAGCACCCCCGCGTCCGGGAGGTCGAACTCGTCCCCGATCTCGCCGACGATCTCCTCGATCAGATCCTCCAGGGTGGCCAGACCGGCGGTCGAGCCGTACTCGTCGACGACGATCGCCATGTGGTTCGAGGTGCGCCGGAACTCCGCCAGCAGCTCGTCCAGGGCCTTCGTCTCGGGCACCACGATCGGCTCCCGGAGCAGCATCCGCACGTCCAGGCGCTCGATCCCGCGGTCGTTCATCGCGCTGAACAGGTCGCGCACGTGGAGGATCCCGACCACGTCGTCCAGGTCGCCCTCGAACACCGGGTAGCGGGTGTAGGGGTGGCGCAGGACGAGGCTCAGCAGGTCGGGCACGGGCATGTCGGCCGGCAGCGCGACCACGTCCGGCCGGGGCACCATCACGTCGGCGGCGTCCTTGTCGGCGAACTCGAAGACCCTGTGCAGCATCTCCTGCTCGTCCTCCTCCAGGACGCCCTTCTGGCGGCTGGCGGTGACCAGCATCTTCAGCTCTTCCTCGGAGTGCACGAGGGAGACGCCGGTGGGCGGCGGCAGCCCGGCCCAGCGCAGGACGGTCGCCGCCGAGCGCGCGAGCACCCAGATGAAGGGCGCGAGGATCCAGCGGAACCAGGTGATCGGTCCGCCGACCGCCAGCGCCACCCGCTCGCTGTGCTCCAGGGTGAAGGACTTCGGGACGATCTCTCCCAAGACCACGTGGAAGTAGGTCAGGATGGTGAACGCGAGGATGACCGAGATCGTCGTCGCAACCCCGGTGTGGACGCTGCGCGGCAGCAGGTTGAGCGCCGAATCGAGCAGCTGCGAGACGACCGGCTCGCCGACGGCGCCCAGAGCCAGGCTGGACAGCGTTACCCCGAGCTGGATCGCCGAGATGAACTTGGACGGGTCCTCGAGCAGCACCAGCACGCGTCGCGCCCGCCGGCTGTCCTGGGCAGCCAGCTCCTGGAGACGCGTCCGGCGGACGGTCACGAGGGCGTATTCGGCGGCGACGAAGAAGGCGTTTGCCGCGACGATCGCCACCACCGCGACCAGCTCGGCGGCGGTCAGCATGGACTGGGAACGTCGTCGCTCAAGCCGTCGGGAGTATAGACGGGAGCCGGAGGGGCTCTCACGAGAATTTGTCAGGGCGACCGCTCAAGCCTGGCCGATTCCTGCCGATGAGATGCCGCAGGGGAACCCCGTGCATCGGCGAACCCCAGACGGGAGTCGGCCCCGGCGTTCGCGTTGGGGCTAACGACCGCACGAGGTTCTGCCGATACCCAGGTACCGGTTCAAGCCCTGCGACCAGTGGAGCACATGTGGGCGAGTCCATAAGCTGTCTGATCGTCGATGATCACGAGGTTGTCCGAGAGGGATTGCGAATCGCGCTCTCCCGCAGCGACAACATCCGCGTCGTCGGCGAAGCCGCCGATGGCGGCGCTGCCGTGTCGCTCGCCAAGCGGCGGCGTCCGAACGTCGTGATCATGGACGTCCGCATGCCCGGCACGGACGGGCTGCAGGCGGCCCGCGAGATCTCCACGGAGGTCCCCGAGACGGCGGTGCTGATGTTCACGGCCTACGGCGAGCGAAGTCTGCTCACCCGCGGCCTGGAGGCCGGCGCCAAGGGTTACATCCTGAAGGAGGCGCCGCAGCAGACGCTGGTGCGCGCCATCCAGAAGGTCGCAGGCGGTGACGGCTACGTCGACCCGGCACTGATGCCCGCTTTCCTGACCCGGGAGCGGGAGAACATGCTGACGGCGCGGGAGCGGGAGATCCTGCAACTGCTGGCGGACGGCATGTCCAACGCCGACGTCGCCGCCAAGCTGTTCATCAGCCAGGAGACCGTCAAGAGCCACGTGCGGCATATCCTCTCCAAGTTGGAGGCTGACACCCGCACGCATGCTGTCGCGATCGCCCTCAGACAGGCCATCATCGACTGACGGACGCCCGTCCGCGCGATATCGGGCTGGGCAGTTCGCCGGCCTCGCCGTGCTCTGCGTCGCAGTCACGGCGCTCGGCCTGGCCGCCGCCCGCCGCACCTTCTCGGGCGAGCTGGCCCTGCTTGCCACCGGCATCGGCTGCGTACTCGTCCTGGGATTGATCGGCGTGGTTGCGCTGCGGCGGGACGCCGCCCGCCTGCGCGCCTCCGAGCGCTGGCAGCGGCGGCTGCGCGGAGAGCTCCGCTCCCAGTCGGCGTTCCTGGACGCGCTGGTCACCAGCCTTGGCGCCATCTCGTCCAGCCTGGACGGCGCGCGTGTCTTCGAGAGCACGACCGCCCAGGCCCAGACCCTGCTGGACGCCGACGTCACGGTGCTCATGGTCCCCGACACCGATGCCCGCCGGCTACGGCCGGCAGCCGCCCGCGGCGTCGCCCTGGGGCCGATGTCCGGCCTGGCGGTCGAGCTCGACGATCGGTCGTCGGTGACCGCCGAGGCAGCGCGCAGCCGGACCGCCGCGGCTGCCGATCTGGGCGGCACCGGGGACGGCGACCCGCTGATGGCGCACGTCCGGCCGCACGCGGTACTGGCCGCCCCGCTGGTGGTGATGGGGGAGGTGCAGGCCGTCCTGGTGGCCGCGCGGGTGGAGGCCGGCGACCGCTTCGGCCCGGGCGACCTGACCCGAGCCGCCGTGCTTGCCGACTTCGCCGCCCGCGCGGCCGAGAACGCTCTCCTCTTCCAACGGGTGGAGGCGCTCCTGGCACAGGCGCGGATCCGTGAAGCGGAGCGCGCCGAGCTGTCGCGCCGGGTCGTCTCCGCCGAGCAGGACGAGCGCCGCAAGCTCTCATTGGAGCTCCACGACGGGCCGCTGCAGACGCTCTCCGGCGTCGGCATGATGCTGGACGCCGCCTACGAGGACATCTCGGCCGCCGGCGTCGGCGACCCTGCCCTGGACGTGCTCGACATCGCCCGCGACCGCCAGCGGGGAGTGATCCGGTCGCTGCGCGAGCTGTGCTTCGCGCTGGAGCCGTGGGTGCTCCGCGATGAGGGATTCGTCACCGCCGTGAAGGCGCTCGCCGACGAGTTCGAGCGCAACCACGCGGTGCGCCTGGATCTGGACGTGGATGCGGCGGCGGCGCTTTCCGGCGACGACCAGGTGTGCCTCTACCAGATCGTCCGCGAGGCCGTCACCAACGCCGTCAAGCACGCCCGCCCGCAGCGGATCGAGGTGTCGGTGGCGGGCACCGAGGGCGGCGGGCTGGAGCTGCGCGTGCACGACGACGGCGCCGGCTTCACCGATGGCCCGGACGACGGCCTCCCCCACCACGGGATGGCGTCGATGCGCGAGCGGGCGGCGGTGCTTTCGGCGCAGCTCAGGATCGACTCCGTGCCCGGCGAGGGGACGACCGTGCGGGTGACGATGCCGCGGAAAGTCGCCGATGTGGCGTAGGAGCACCTCCGCCGGTGTCACCGACCTGGCCCCGCTGGTCGACGCCTGCGAGGCCGGCCGCGACCTCGGCGCTATCCTGGCGATCGCCTGCCAGACGCTCGAGGACGTGCTCCCCGCGACCGCCGCGGCGGCCTACACGCTCTCCGAGGACGCCGCGTCGTTCAACCGCGTCTGCGGCGACGGTCCCGACCAGCTCCCGGCCGCCGACTCCGCCGAACCCTGGCGGGCGGGGCCGACGCTGTACCTGCCGCTCGTCAGCGCCCGCCGGGTGCTGGGCTGCCTGACGGTGACCGGCGCGGCGGTGGAGGCCACCGCGACCGCCCGCCTGGTGGCCGCGATCGCCGCCCAGGCGGTCGAGATCAGCCGCCTCTGGGAGACGGCCGGGCCGGGTGCCGGCACCAGTGACCTGCTGACCGGCCTGCCCAACCACCGCGGTTTCGCCGAGCGGGCGGCACGCGAGCTCTCACGGGCCCAGCGCACCGGCTCGGTGGTGGCAGTCGCGGTCGTCGACCTGGACGGTTTCGCGTCCTTCAACGAGGTGAACGGCCACGCCGCCGGCGACGGCCTGCTGCGCACCGCAGCGAGCTGCTTCGCGCGCGGCGTCCGCTCCTACGACGTGGTCTGCCGTCTCGGCGGTGACGAGTTCGGCCTGGTCCTGGCGGGGATGGAGGCGCCCGCCGCGGCAGCGCTCCTGTCGCGGCTGGCCGAGGCGTTCTCGACGTCCACCGACGGCACCACCGTGTCCGGCGGCGTCGCCGCCTTCCCATCCGACGGGGCGACGCTCGGTGAGCTGGAGCGGCTGGCTACCGGATCGCTCTACTGGGCGCAACGCGGCGGCGGCGGCCAGGTCGTCGCCTACGACCCGGCGGTGGTCGAAGCGCTGACGCCGCGAGAGCGTGCCGACCAGCTGGAGCGCGACACCTACGAGCGGACGATGCGTGCGCTGGAAGCCACCGGCGGCCGCTCTACCACCGCCCGCGCCGTGTCCGACTACGCAGGGTACCTGGCCGCCGAGCTGGGTATGACGCCGGACCGCGCCGACCGGCTGCGGCTGGCCGCATTCGTCTACGACACGACCACACCCGGCGGCGACCCGGCCGAGCGTGCGCGGCTTGCCTCACGGGTCGCGGCCAATGCGCTGGATGCCGAGGCCGCTGAGTGGCTGCTGGCCGCGCCGTCCGCCGATGCGCCGGTGGAGTCGCAGGTGATCGCGGTCTCGGCCGCGTTCGTCGAGCTCGGCGGTCACACCGGCAGCGCCGGTGCCGGCAGGGCACTGGCGGCCCTCTGGAAGCGGAGCGGCGTCGACGTCGACGCGCGGGTTGTGCGGGCGCTCGAGAGCCTGCTCGCTGACGACGTGGCCGACGTGATCAGCGGCTGAACGACAGGCTCTGATCGACCAGGGAGCCCGCCGCCACCTCGAGCACCCGGTCGCAGCCGATGTTCTGGATGAACGCCCGGTCATGGCTGACGGTGACGATCGTCCCCCGGAACTGGCGAAGCGCCTCCTCGACCACGTCCAGCGAGTCGAAGTCGAGATGGTTCGTCGGTTCGTCCAGGAGCAGCAGCTCGGCGCCGCTGGACACCATGATCGCCACTCCCAGGCGCGACCGCTCACCGGGCGACAGCGTCGCCAGGGGCCGCCGCATCTGCTCCTGCTCGAAGAGGAAGTGGCCGAGCAGCGCGCGCGCCTCGTCCTCGTGGCCGACCACGCAGGAACGGAAGTGCTCCAGCAGCGGCTGCTCCAGCGGCAGGTCGTGCTGGTCCTGGGCGAGAACGGCGGCCGGGGCCGCCGTCGTTGCGGTTCCCCTCTCCGGCATCAGCTCGCCCGCCAGGATCCGCAGGAGCGTCGTCTTTCCGACCCCGTTCTG
>DASUHT010000063.1:0-19028 GCA_036273335.1 Gaiellales bacterium
TGCGGCGTCAGCAGGAACACGCGGTCGGCGACCCGCTGCATCGACCCATCCAGCGCGTACGTGAGGCCGGAGGCGAAGTCGATCAGGCGGCGGGTGAGGTCGGCGTCCGCGGACTGCATGTTGATGATCACCGGCACCTCGGCCTTCAGCTTGTCGGCCACCGTCTGGGCGTCGTTGAAGGTCTTCGGCACGACCAGCGACACCTGGGGCGCCGTCCGGGCGCCGTTCGGCACCGGCGCCGGCCCGTGGCCGCCCCGGGGACGGGAGCGTGCGGAGACCGGCGGCTCGTCCGAGAAGATCTCGTCGAACTCCGCCCCGGCCCGCCGCCGCGGCGACAGCCGACGCACGTTTGGCCGTTCCGAGTACGAGCGCTCGAGGTCCTCGTTGGCGGCCACGCCGTCGTCGTAGTACTCGTCCTCCCACTCCTCTTCGCGCACGCCGAAGTAGACGAGTGTCGAGTTCCACATATCCCGGAGCGCCATGACCAGGAAACTCTACTCCCTGTAGAGGACACTGCCCAGCCGCACGATGGTCGCTCCCTCGCGGGCAGCGACCGCGTAATCCTGGCTGGTCCCCATGCTCAGCTCGGTCAGGTGGTGGCGTCCCGACCAGGCCGGAGCGAGCCGGTCGCGCAGCTCACGCAGGGCGCCGAACCAGGGCGCCGCCTGCTCGGGGTCGGTCACCAGCGGCGGCATCGTCATCAGCCCCCGCAGGCGGACGCCCGAGAGCGGCTCGAGCTGCGCCAGGAAGCCGTCGACCGCGGCGGCGTCGACCCCCGACTTGGACTCCTCGCCGGCCACGTTGACCTGGAGGAGGCAATCGACGGGCCCCTGCTCGTGGAGCCGCCGCGCCGCGGACAGCGAGTCGAGCGCGTGGATCAGACGCACCCGTCCGGCAATGTCGCGGGCCTTGCGGCTCTGCAGGTGGCCGATGAAGTCCCAGGTGAAGAGGTCGCCGTAGAGCTCCTGCTTGGCGGCCAGGGCGTCGCTTCGGTTCTCGCCGACCAGGGTGACCCCGGCCGCCGCCAGCGCGGGCAGGTCGGCGGCGTCGACGTACTTGGTGGCGGCCAGGATCTCGACCGCCTCGCCCACCTCCTCGCGGGCCGCTGCCAGGCGCCGGCGAACCGCGTCGGAATCAAGCACCGAGCACCCCCACCACCCCCTGGCGGCCGGTTCGCCCATGCTCCCGGCGATGCGAGAAGTAGCGATCCGGGTTGCAGATCGTGCACTCGCCGACCACCTCGACATCCGTCGCCCCGGCGCCGGCAAGCGCCCGCTCGGCGCACAGCCAGAGGTCGGCGCGGCCGTCGCGGACGGCGTCGTCGCCGAAACGGGCACGAAGCGGACCGCCGACGTCATCGCGCACCTCGTAGCAGCACGGCCCCGCACCGGGACCGACGGCGGCCCGGGCCGGACCCCCCACCGCAGCGACGCCGGCCTCCACGATGCCGGCCAGGAGGCCCTGCCAGCCCGCGTGCAGCACGGCCATCCGCGAGCCGTCCTCGCGGGCGATGGCGATCGGCAGGCAGTCCGCCGCCAGCAGCACCAGCGGCCGGCCCTGCTCGGCGGTGACCAGGCCGTCGGACCTGGGAAACGCCTCCCGCCCCGGCTCCAGGAAGACACCCAGGCTCGGGTCGGAAGTCACCTCGCGAATGGCGGCGCCGGCGACCTGCCAGGCCATGGTCGCCCGCACCGGGTCGCCGCCGGCGACTGCCACAGCCCGGCGCCGGTTCTCGGCAACCGCCGCCGGCTCGTCGTCGGTCAGCGCGCCGAGGTTCAGGCTCTCGAAACGGCCGCTGCTGACGCCGCCGCGGCGGGTCGTGAAGACGACGCTGACGCCGGCAGGCGCCGACCGCCAGCGCACCACATCGGGTCCGCTCACCCGCCCACCGCCGCCGCCAGGGTGCGCGCCGCCTCCAGCTCCTCGGCCAGGCCGGGCAGCTCGCCGTTTCGCTTGCGGCGGAGAAGCTGGCCGAGGATCTCGCCGATCTGGGGCGACTCGGGGAGGCCGAGCTCATGGCGAAGCGTCTCGCCGTCCAGCTCCAGCCGGACATCGGCCGTGCGCTCCAGGTATACCTGGGCGGCGGCCGATCCGAGCGCCGCCGTCAGCAGCGCGACCTCGGGCGGGTGAGCGGCCAGGAGCTCGGCGGCGTCGGCCGGCGTCGGCGCCCGCTCGAGCGGCGCCACCAGCCGCGCCGGCAGCGCCGCCGCCGCTGCGATGGCGCGGGCATCGCGGCGGCGCACCCGCAGGCGCTCCAGCCAGGCGACGACGTCGTCGGCCGGAATCGCGTGCAGGCAAGCAGCCAGCCGCAGGCGCCAGGCGGGCAGCTGCGGATCGTGGCGGGCGCGCAGCCGGTCGGCGCGCCCGATCAGCTCCACCGTGGGCGGGGTGCAGTCGAAGCCGGGGTGCAACGCCTGGTCGAGGGCCAGCTCGCGCAGGCGCCCGAGGGCGCGCGAAACGTCGCCCTCGTCCAGCAGGGCGACCAGCTCGTCGCGCACACGCGCCCCCGAGAGCTCCCCGACCAGGCCCATGTCGACGCAGCCGCGGGCCAGCCCACGGGTGCGCGCGTCCATCGCGAACCCGTACCGGTTCTCGTACCGGACAGCCCGGAAGATGCGGGTCGGATCCTCGATGAAGGACAGGTTGTGAAGGACGCGCACCACCCCCCGGGCGAGATCGTCCCGGCCGCCGTAGGGGTCGAGCAGCCGGCCGTACTCGGCCGTGTGCAGTGCGATCGCCATCGCGTTCACCGTGAAGTCACGGCGGTGCAGGTCGGCCCTGATCGAGGCGTGCTCGACGATCGGGAGCGCCGCCGGATACTCGTAGTGCTCGGTGCGGGCACTCGCCACATCGACCCGCAGGTCGCCGGCCAGGACGACCGCGGTGTGGAACTTCTCGTGCG
This sequence comes from Gaiellales bacterium, assembly GCA_036273335.1. Taxonomy (GTDB): domain Bacteria; phylum Actinomycetota; class Thermoleophilia; order Gaiellales; family JAICJC01; genus DASUHT01. The sequence goes on from DASUHT010000063.1 coordinate 2,903, forward strand.
GGTGGGCACGGCCGCCGAGCGTCTTTGCGAGCTCCTGGGCGAAGGCGATGCCGTCCCCCTCGACGGCCAGGTCGATATCGAAGCTGGGCTCGCCGAGCAGCAGATCGCGAACCGCGCCGCCGACCAGGTACACCCCGGCGAAGCCGGACGCGGCCTGCTGGACGGCGCGCCAGAGCGCCTCCAGGCCGGGCCGTTCCAGCAGCTCGGCCAGGTTCTCGCCGGGAACGGCTCCCTCGTCGCTTCCACCCTCGCGAAGCGCGGCCAGGAGGTCGCTTCGGGTGACGACGCCGAGCACCTCCTCGACGGCGGGCGCTGCCTCGCCGGCCGCTGCCACCACCGCCAGCCGCCCGGCGGTGGCCGCGCCCAGCGCCCGCTGCACCTCGGCCATCGTGGCGTCGGGCGAGACGACGTCGACGTGCGAGCTCATGACCGCGCGCACCGGCGCGTGGCCGAGCCCGTGGCCGATCGCCCGGTCGAGGTCCTCACGGGCGACCGCGCCGACGACGCGGCCATGCTCCTGCACCTGGACGCCGGAGGTGCCGCGGCGGCGGCAGCCGTCCATGGCCTCCTCGATGGTCGCGTCGGCATCGACAAACCAGGCGGGAGTGGACATGACGTCGCGGGCGCGCGGAGTGCCGGCGACCGCCTCCGGCAGGCTGTCGACGATCCGGCGGCGGACGTCGTCGAGCGCGGCGCCGCGGACGATCGCCGATGCCGCCTGGGCATGGCCGCCGCCGCCCACCGCCGCCAGGGCGGCTCGCATGTCGAGCTCGGGCACACGGCTTCGGGCGACGACGAACACCCTCCCCTCCATTGCCACCCCGATGACGAGCGCCCTGCAGTCGCTCAGGTCGACCATCTTGCTCGCCAGCGTCGAGATGCCGTCGACATACCCGGGCCACTCGGCGAACGCGAGCTGCACCTCGACACCGGCTGCCTGCTGCGGCGCGGCCGCCTCCATGAGGGCGGCCAGAAGCGCCCGCTGGTCGGCCCCCAGCGGCGGGTGGAGGAGCGACGAGACCAGCTCCTGGGAGGCGCCGTGGCGGGCGCAAAAGCCGAGCGCCTCGATGTCGCGCACGGTCGTCGTCGGGAAGGTGAGCGACCCCGTGTCCTCGTGGATGCCGAGCGCCAGCGCGGTCGCCTCGGTCGGAGTGGGGTCGATGCCCCGCTCGGCCAGGATGCCGACCATGGTCGTGGACAGCGCCCCGTCCTCGCCGGCCACGTAGCAGCCCGGCGTCACCCACGGCGGCGGGGCCGCGTCGCCGTGGTGGTCGAAGAGCACCGCCTCCACCCCCTCCCGCGTCGCCACCTCGGCGAGGTCGCCCAGTCGGGACAGCTGCGGCGCCTCGACCACGATCAAACGCGAAACGGCCGAGGTATCGATCCGCGAGGGGTCGCAGAGGTCGAGCTCGTCGGCGTGCAGGGCAACGAACTCGCGCACGTTGCGGTTCAGCCCGCCCTGCAGGCAGAGAGCGGCCGCCGGGTACAGCCGGCGAGCCGCCAGCGCGGCTCCGAGCCCGTCGAAGTCGGCGTTGGCATGGGTGACGATGAGCTGCTGCGGCCTCACGAGCGCATTCTACGAACCGCAATTCCGTTACGGTACGCCACGGAACCCGCACCGCACTGTCACGGTGAAATTAGGGGCCAGGCACCGAAATTTCAGTTAGCCGGAGGCGGCGACGACCTCGACCTCGACGATGGCGCCGGCCGGCAGCGCCGCCACCTGGATCGTCGTCCTCGCCGGCGGGTCGCTCGTGAAGTACTCGCCGTAGATCTCATTCATCGCCGCGAAGTCCTCGAGGTCGGTCAGAAAGACGGTTGACTTGACCACGTCCTCGAACCCCACACCGACCGCGGCCAGGATCGCCCGCACGTTCTCCAGCGCCCGCCTCGTCTGGTTCGAGACGCCGCCCTCGACGAGCTCGCCGGACTCCGGATCGAGCCCCAGCTGGCCGGCGCAGAAGAGGAACCCGCCGCTCGTGATGGCCTGGTTGTAGGGGGCTCCCTGGAATGGCTTCGGCGCTCCCTCGGCGACGATCACGGACTTGCTCACGATGCGTGTCCTTTCGTGGTCTCGATGTCCCGGACGAGATCGGCCCGGATCGCCGCCGACCGCGCATGGTTGGGAAGGCCCTCGGCGCCGGCGAGCGCCTGCAGCGGCCCGGCCAGACCCTCGACGGCCTCCGCCGGCACCTCAATGATCTCCTGGGCGCGCAGGTAGACGAAGGGCGACAGGCCGGAGGCGAAGCGGGTATTCCCGCCGGTCGGCAGGATGTGGTTGGAGCCCGCCACGTAGTCGCCGAAGGCGGTGCCGCTCCACGGCCCGAGGAAGATGGCACCCGCGTGCACGATCTGCGCGAGCAGCGGATCCGGGTCGGCAAGCATCAGCTGCAGGTGCTCGGGTGCGTATGCGTTGGCGAAGGCGACGGCGGTGTCCCAGCCGTCCACCTCGGCCAGCATGACCGTGCCCTGGCCGTCGCCAAGCGCGACCGCCACGTCGTCCAGGAACCCGCCATCGGTCGAGACCAGCACCGACTGCGACCCCGAGCCGTGCTCGGCCTGCGCGACCAGGTCGGCCGACAGCGCCTCCACCGGCGCCGTCGCGTCGGCCAGCACCAGGAGCTCGCTGGGACCCGCCAGCGACTCGATCCCGACATCGCCGAAGAGCCGCCGCTTGGCCTCTTCGACGTACGCGTTGCCGGGACCGACAAGCAGGTCGACGGCGGGGATCGCCCGCGTGCCCAGGGCCATCGCGGCCACCGCCTGGGCGCCGCCGATCGCATACACCTCGTCCACTCCCAGGAGCGCGCAGACGGCGAGCACGAACGTCGACGGCAGCCCGTGTGCCCCGGGCGGCGAGCAGACCGCGATCTGCGGCACTGCCGCGACCTGGGCGGGGACGATCGCCATCACCGCGCTGGACGGATAGGCGGCCCGGCCGCCGGGGACGTAGACACCGGCCCGTTGCACCGGCACGTAGCGGGTGGACACCACCTGGCCGAGCGGCAGCGTGACCCGGGTCGGCGGAGGCAGCAGCTCGCCGGCCACCGCCCGCAGGTTGTCGATAAGGAGCTCGAGCGCCTCGCGGACGTCGCTGCCGATCCCCTCCAGCGCACGGGCGATCGCCTTGGCCGGCACGCGGCTTCGCTCCAGCCGGGCGCCGTCCAGCCGCTCGGTCAGCCGGCGCACCGCGTCGTCGCCGCCGTCCCGGACCATGTCGATGATGTCGGCCACCGTGCGCTGGACGTCCTCCCGCGCCTCGGCGGTCGGGCGCAGCGTGCGGACGGCGTCGTCGACGTCGGCAGCGGTCAGCGAGATTCGGTGCACGGCCGGATGCTACTCGGCGCCTGGATCCAAATCGTAGGGGCTCAGCTGGCGGTCCGCTCGATCTGGGCACCGAGGCCGCGCAGGCGCTCGTCGATCCGCTCGTAGCCGCGGTCGATCTCGCCGACGTTGCCGATCCTGCTTGTGCCCTCGGCGCACAGGGCGGCGATCAGCATCGCCATGCCGGCCCGGATGTCGGGGCTTGCCATCCGTTCGCCGTACAGCTTGGCGGGCCCTGTGACGACCGCCCGGTGAGGGTCGCAGAGGATGATCCGCGCGCCCATGGACACCAGCTTGTCGGTGAAGATCAGGCGGTTCTCGAACATCTTCTCGAAGATCAGGACGGTGCCGGTGGCCTGCGTGGCGACGGCGATCGCGATCGACGTCAGGTCGGCCGGGAACATCGGCCACGGCCCGTCCTCCAGCTTCGGGATCTGGGCATGCACGTCGTCGACGATGCGCAGCTCCTGGCCCGGCGCCACCCGCACCCGGTCGAGCTCGGCGTCGCACTCGATCTCGACGCCCAGTCGCGAGAAGCCGTGGCGGATCGAGCGCAGGTGCTCGACAGCGGCGTCCTCGATCACCAGGTCGCCGCCGGTGACGGCGGCCAGCCCGATGAACGACGCCACCTCGATGTGGTCGGCCCCCAGCCGGTAGCGGCAGCCGCTGAGCCGCTCGACTCCGGTGATCGTGAGCACGTTCGAGCCGACACCCTCGATGTGCGCACCCATCGCATTCAGGAGCCGGCAGAGGTCCTGGACGTGCGGCTCGCAGGCGGCGTTTCGGACGACCGAGGTGCCGCGCGCGAGCACCGCCGCCATGATCGCGTTCTCGGTGCCGGTGACGGACGCCTCGTCGAGGTGCATGTCGGCGCCGGTGAGGCCGCCGGGCGCCCGCAGCCGGTACTCCCGCGTCGCCTCGACATCGGCGCCGAGGGCGGCGAAGGCCATCAGATGCGTGTCGACTCGGCGGCGGCCGATCACGTCGCCGCCGGGCGGCGGCACCTCGGCCGTCCCGAAGCGGGCGAGCAGCGGGCCGGCCAGCAGGATCGACGCCCGGATCCGCGTGCACAGGTCGGCGTCCAGCCGCGTCCTCGTCACCTCGGCGGCCCATACCCGGACGGTGTTCCGGTCGAGCCACTCGACCTCCACCCCGATGTCCACGAGGAGGGCGATCATCGCCTCCACGTCGCGGATCCGGGGGACGTTCTCGAGGGTGATCGGATCGGCGGTGAGCAGGCAGGCTGCCAGGGTCGGCAACGCCGCGTTTTTGTTGCCTGACGGGCGAACGGTGCCGGAAAGCGGCACGCCCCCCTCGATCACGAATGTCTCCAATGTGCCTTCTCTGGTCGCAGTTGCCATGCCCAAGTGCCTCCGCTGAAATCGTGACGGCTCTACGGTAGCCGGTTCGCCCCCGCCGGCCGTCGTTCCTTCCCTGCCGGTTCGATATCGTGCCAGCCGTGCCCGACGACCTCGTTCACGACCGCAACGCTGCCTGGGACCTGCTCACCGAGTGGACCGAGAGCCAGGCGCTGCTCCGACACGCCCGAGCCGTCGAGGCGTCGGTGCGCGCCTACGCCGTCCGCTTCGACGAGGACGAGCCCGCCTGGGGCAACGTCGCCCTCCTGCACGACTTCGACTACGAGCGCCACCCGACGCTGGAGCAACACCCGATGGACGGCGTGCCGGTGCTCCGCGAGCGCGGCTATCCGGACTGGTTCATCCGGGCGATACAGTCGCACGGCAACCACACCGGCGTCGGCCGCGAGTCCCAGCTCGAGCGCACCCTCTACGCCTGCGACGAGGTGTCCGGGTTCGTGCACGCCTGCGGGCTGGTACGGCCGGACGGGCTGACCACGCTCGAGCCCCGCTCGGTGCGGAAGAAGCTGAAGCAGCCGAGCTTCGCCCGCGGCGTCAACCGCGAGGACGTGATCGAGGGCGCGGCCGAGCTGGGGGTCGACCTGGACGAGCACATCGCGTTCGTCATCGAGGCGCTTCGCCCGATCTCGGACGAGCTCGGCCTGCGCAGCTAGCGCGGCGACCCCGGATGCGACCGGTCGCCGTTTGCGGGTCGGTGAACATGGACGTCTTCGGCTACGTCCAGCGCCTGCCGCGGCCCGGCGAGACGGTGTTGGGCAGCCGCCTGGCATACGCACCGGGCGGCAAGGGAGCGAACCAGGCGGTCGCCGCCGCCCGGGCGGGAGCCCCGGTGCGCTTCTTCGGAGCCTGCGGCCGCGACGCCAACGGCGACCAGGCGCTGGCGGCGCTGGCCGACGCCGGCGTCGGGATCTCCGATGTGGCGCGCAGGCGCGATCCCACCGGCGTCGCCATGATCCTGGTCGAGGACACCGGCGAGAACGTGATCGTTGCCATCCCCGGCGCCAACGCCCAGATCGCGCCACCGCCCCGGGTCGACGCGGCCGTCTGGCTGACCCAGGGCGAGGTGCCGCCGGCGGCGGTCGAGGGGACGCTGGCGGCCGCCCGTGCCGCCGGGGCGACGGCGATCGTCAACCCGGCCCCGGCCGGCAGGCTGCCGGCATCGCTGGTCGCCCGCTTCGACATCGCCGTGGTCAACGAGACCGAACTGGCGACGCTGGACGGCGAGCACCCGCCGGCGGTCGTCCTGACGCTCGGCAGGCGCGGCGTCCGCCTGCTCCCGGCGGATACCGAGCTCGCGCCGTTCCCGGCCGCGGCGGTCGACAGCACCGGGGCCGGCGACGCGCTCATCGGCGCCATGGCGGCAGCGCTCGCCGAGGGCCGCCGCCTGGCGGAGGCAGTGCGCTTCGGGATGGCGGCGGCGGCGCTTTCGGTGGAGCGCCCCGGCGCTCAGCCGGCGATGCCCCACCGGGCCGAGATCGAGCGTCTGCTGGGCTAGCCGGCGGCGCGAGCGAGGAACCCGCCCAGCCCGTCGCAGAAGCGGTCGATGTCGGTATCGTCGGTCCAGGCGCCGATGGAGACGCGCAGGTAGGGCGTCTGCGGGATGTAGCGGACGAGCACACCTTGCTCGGCCAGCGCCGCGGTGGCGTCGGCCGGCTCGCCGTGCGCCAGCTCGACCGCGATCAGGCCCGAGCCGGGACCGCCCGGGTCGACCACCCGGGCGCCCTCGACTTGCTCGATCTGGCGACGTGCCCGATCCGCGTTGGCGGCGGCCGTCTCCACCCACGCCGGCCGGCCGCCGGGCAGGCCGTCGACGAACTCGATGGCGGCGGCCAGGCCGGTCAGCGTCACCGGGTCGATCGTGCCGGCGTCCAGGCGGCAGGCATCCGGCTGGTAGTTACCGATCTTGCCCTCGCTGTAGGTCAGGTACCAGGGCGTCCCCGGCGCCACCCGGTCGAGTGCCTGCGGGCTCACCCAGAGCGCGCCCGACCCCAGCGGGCCGAGCAGCCACTTCTGGCCCGAGAAGGCGTAGCAGTCGGCGCTCGTGGCGGCGGCGTCGACGGCGATGTTGCCGACCGACTGGGCACCGTCCACCAGCACGAGGGCACCAACGGCGTGCGCCGCCGCCGCGATCTCGGGAAGCGGCATCACGCGGCCCGTCGTCCACAGAACGTGCGAGATCGCGACCAGCCGCGTCGCCGGCCCAATCGCCTCCCCGACACGGCCGGCATCGACAGCATGCACTCGCACGCCGAATCGGACACCCAGCTCGTGGAGCGGCCCCGCCAGCCCGGGATGCTCCTCGGTGGTCGTCACCACCTCGTCGCCCTCTCGCCAGGCCAGCCCCGCGCACACCAGGCCGATCCCCTGGGAGGTCGACGAGGTGAGCGCGATCTCCTCGGGCGCGGCGCCGACCACCGACGCAGCGGCGGCTCGGACGCGGCCGCGCAGGGCGATCCAGTGCTCGATCGCCGCCGGGCCGATGCGCGCCCGCCGGCCCTGGTCGATGAGCTCGGACTGCATCGCCTGTACCGCGTCCTCCGGCATCGGCCCGTTGGTGCCCGAGTTCAGGTAGGCGACGCCATCGAGGGCCGGCAGACGCTCACGCACGGAACGCCACCACCGCGTCGACCGGGTCGTGGTCGGAGAGGCGGAGCGGGCGCGAGCCGTTCTGCGCCACGTCGCGCCGCTCCGGCTGCCAGCGGGTCGCCGGCCACTCCAGGTCGAGGCCGCGCACGAGCAGGTGGTTGATGCTCACCTCGCCCGACTCCTCGACCCAGCCGCGGGCGACCAGACGACGCAGGGCGCGGCTGTCGATGCGCGCGTTCAGGTCGCCGCCGAGCAGCATCGGCGCGCCCCGGGCGAACCGTTCGACCGCCCATCCGGCCCGCTCGATCTGGTCGCCGCCGGCGCCCGACCCGGCGTGCACGTTGGCGATCACCAGCTCCCGGCCGGCGGCCCGGTGGCGGAGCCGCACCAGCTGGGCGATCCGCGGCTCGCCGCGCAGCGGGGTGCGCGGGTTCAGCTGCACCCGCCGGGCCGAGACGAGGATCAGCCGGCTGCTGTGCAGCACCGCCTGCGCCTGCCCCTCGAACTGGCTGCGGGCGACGTCCGGCAGCGCCCGTCCCAGCCACTCGCCCGCGGCCAGCGGCAGCGGCACATGGACGAATGGGACGTGTGCGCCGTAGGTGTGGGCGAGGGTCAGCGCCATGCCCGTGCGCTCGCGAAGCAGCGGCCCAGCCCACACCGGCACCTCCTGGAGCATCACGATGTCCGGCTCATCGGAGACCATCGCCACCGCCATCTCGTCGAGCAGCTTCCGCCGGGCATGGCCGTACCCCGGGCCGGGTGGGATGTCGCGGCCGTGCGCGATGTTCCACGTGCGCACCAGCAGCGGATCGGCCATGGCGGGCACCATAGCCCGCGCCGGGAAAGTAGAATTGCGCCATGCGGTGGTTCCGCCGACGTCCACGGTTCGACGACCTGATCCGGCGCCAGCTCGAGCTGTACCAGTTCGACCACTCGGAGCTCCTGGCCCGGGTGGCGGCTGCGGAGCTGGTCTACAACCGAGCGCCGGCCGGCGAAGCCGAGGACGCCTACGGCGACTACATGGACCTTGTCGAGGAGGCGGAGGACGAGTTGCTCGCCCTACGCGATCGCTACGGCTCGACGATGGCGGCGCGGGAGCGCCTGCGCTACGAACGCGAGTTCACCCGGGCGGCCGAGCGGCAGATGCCGTCACTGGTCTCGCGGCGCATGTACGAGCGGGCGATCGACCCCGACGGGGACGCCTGATCGCCGCAGGCGTACCGCGGTGCCGGGGACGCGCTTCGCTCGGGGGGCGCCGGCGGCAACCCCCGAGCGTTGACGCGGAGAACTACGTGGGGTCGTCCGGGGCGGCCGGATGCGCCGCCATGTAGCGGCGCTCTGATTCCGGGATGGAGGTGTGCGCCATCTGCACCACCCGCGGGTTTGCGCTTCGGCTGAGCCTCGCCATCGCCGGCGCCGTCGGGAACGAGAAGCTGTTCGCGTAGTCGTAGCTGGATGCGTCGGTCGTGCTCATGGCCGGCAGGCCGAACAGGTGCTCGACGAATGCCAGCATGGATTCGGGCGTCGCCGTCGTCGAGTCAGTGAATCCCGGCTTGGCGTACGGCGAGACGATCACCATCGGCAGCCGCGGGCCGTCACCGGGCGGCGGCGCGACATGGTCGTAGAAGCATCCGCAGTCGTCGTAGGCGATGAAGACCGCCGTACTCGACCACTCCGGGCCGTTCATGAGTGCCGTCATGACCTTCCCGATCCAGTTGTCGCCGGTCGCCATCGAGTACGCGTTGTGCTGTGAGTTCGCGGCGCTCGGCATGACCAGGCTGAGATTCGCAAGCGTCCCGTTCTTCGCGTTCTGGATCACGTTCTGGGAGCCGACCACATGCGTCTTTTGCCCGGTGTCGATGCAGTCCGCGAAGGTGGGACAGATCGCCCAGCCGTACGGGATGGTGGTGCCGCCGCCGGTGCTGGTCTCGAAGATCCGCCAGCTGAGACCGGCGTTCTTCATCTCGTCCATGATCGTCGGCTCCCACGACACCGGCGTCTGCCGGTACGCGCCGCCGAACGGATACGTCGTCGGGTTCAGGTTGTAGTCCGGAACGCAGGCAGGCACGTACTCGATCGCATTCTGGGGAGACATCCAGGCGGCGTCCCGGTTCGAATCGCAGCCCCATCCGTTTGCGGCGGTCGCGCCGGTCGTCGAGGTGCCGGGGTTGTCGCCCGTGAACCCATCGAGGTTCGCCGTGACGAGATCGAGATGGGATCCCCACGAGGGCATCGCGTGGCCCTCGAAGGTCCTGTCCGAGACGCTGAACTGCTGGGCGAGCGCGATCAGGTTCGGGATCTGGCTGGGGCTGTATTGCTCCAGACACGTGTATCCATCCGCCTTATGGCAGCCTCTGATGGCCTGAAAGCGGTCCATCTTCCCGCCGTCCATGGCGGTGATCTGCGAGTTGTCGGAATGGTCGACCTTCGGGACGACGTCGGTTGCCGGCAGGAGCGGCATCGTCGTCGTTGTCGTCCCGTTGAAGACCTTCGCGGTCGTCGCCCCGTCACAGCGCGCGGTCTGCACGCACCACAGGCCGAGGACATTGTCGAAGCTGTGGTTCTCCTGGTAGATGATCACCACGTGGCTGATCGGCGCAGTCGGCGTGATCGCATCTGCGTGAGCGGTTGCGGGAATCGCGAGCAGAAGCGCCGAGATGAAAAGGACACGCAGGTGTTTCACTAACACTCCCTTTCCGCGTCGACGCCGGGCCCGGCGCCATGGCTACCCCGGCCAACGTACTGTTGTGTGGTTAATGTGTCAAGCTGCACTTGCGTGCTTCATCTTTGCATGTCGAATCCGGCATCTGTGGCAACATGCTCGTTCCTAAATGCGGACCGTGTATGGAGCTCACACCGGTGGGCAGGCGGAGTTCGACGGGAGGCCGGAGGCAGGACGTCTGATCGCCGCGGTAGCGTGCGAGCATCGCCCGCCGTTCCCGCCAGCCCAAGTGCCATTCCTGCCACCGGCGCGCGCTGCGCTGGCTCGACCGGCGTGAGTGCTGGATCTGCGATTCCTGCGGCAAGGTCTTCGACCACGCAGTGGTCGAGCGCCACAACCCTGGGGTCGATGCGCAGATGACCCTGACCGTCAAGACAGAGTGACGTTCAGCGTCTGGCTGCCGCCGATCGGCTGATTCGTCCCGCTGTCGGTCGACGACCAGCTGACCTGCTCGCTCGCCGCGCCGGCCGCGAAGAGGGCGGTGCCGGACGGCTTGACCACGATCTGCCACTTCGTCGAAGTGCTGGTGCCGGGGCAGACGACTGCCTTGGAGAACGTCCCCTGGGCGCCCGTCGAGGCCTCGCTGAGCGTGCCGCTGATGGTGATCGGGCCGGCGCCGCTGCAGGTGTAGGTGCCGTGGATGGTGGCGTTGCCGGTCGATCCGACGGTGCCGCTGCCGGCCGGCTTGAACGTGACCTGGGCGGTGCCGGTGGACTGGATGGTCACCGTATCGGTGATCCAGTTGCTGGTGTTGCCGAACGCGTCGTAGGTCTGGAAGCGCACGAGTGTCGTGCCCGGGCTGGAGATCGTCACCGAGCTCTGGTTGTGGTTGACGCTCCAGGTGGCCCCGCCGTCGGTCGACGTCTGGTAGCGGTAGCCCGAGAAGCCGGGGCCAGAGTCGGTCGAGCCAGACGCCGTCACCGTGACGCTGCCGGCCGTCGTGGGCTGGCCGCCGGCGGTGTCGGTCACGGTCGGGTCGGTGATCGTGGTCATCTCGGCGAAGCCCTGCTGGGAGACGCCGCCGACCTTCGTGAAGTCGCCGCCGATCGTGAGCACGCCGTTGCTCCCGGTCACCGAGAAGACGCCGAGCGTGCCGTTGGCGCTGGGATGCCACGGATCGATCGCGCCGGTCTGCGCGTTCACCGCCAGCAGGTGCTCGCGCGGGGTCGACGAACGGCAGCCGTTCGTGCCCTGCACCAGGCCGCAGTAGTTGTCGAAGTGGCCGCCCACGTAAAGCAGGCCGTCGAGCAGCCCCACGCCCTGCACGTTCCCGTCGACGCCGCCCTGCCAGAGCAGCTGGCCAGTGCTCGAGTTGAAGGCGCCGAATGAGCCACCGTTGCCGGTCCAGCCCGCGTACAGCGTGCTCCCGGAGACGACCAGCGAGACGACCGAGGCCGCCGGGTGTGAGATCCAGGCGAGATTCGCGCCGGTGGTCGAGTTGAGTGCCGCCAGATGGCTCTGGACGGCGCCGTTCATGTGCGTGAAGGGGCCGCCGACGAAGACGCGGCTGCCGTCGCTGGAAAGCTCGAGCTGCTTGACCTGCTGGTCGGCCACCGGCGCCCAGCTGTTCAGAGCGCCGGTCGTCGGGTCCACCGCGGCCAGGTAGGAGCGCGTGATGCCGTCGGCCTGGGTGAAGGCGCCGCCGGCGTAGAGCAGTCCGTTGCCCAGGGCCAGGTCGTTCACCTGCGCGTTGGCCGAGCCCTTGAAGGCGGCGAGCACCGCGCCGGTGGTGGCATCGACCGCCGCCAGGCGCTTGCTGTTCTTGCCGCCGACCGTCGAGAACAGGCCGCCCAGGTAGACGGTGGAGCCGCTGAGGGCCAGCGTCTGCACGGTGTTGTTGGCGTTCGGGTTCCAGGGGAGCAGGGTGCCCGTCGAGACGTCGATGGCGGCGGCCCGGTTGCGCGTCACCTCGCCGGTGCCGGCGGGATCGCCGTACGGGCGCATGGAGGTGAACTGGCCGACCAGGTACGCGGTGTCGCCGGAGACGACGATCTGCTCGACCCGCCCATTGGTCTGCCAGGCGCCGACCGGCATGGAGCCGACAGCGGCCTGCGCAGCGGTGACGACGACCGCCGCAAGCGCGACCACGGTCAGTACTCCGGACAGCTTCAGCCAGCGACCTGCACTCACGAAACGACTCCCCTGTTGGTTGACAGCTTCCTTCGAGGATACGGGCCGTCTTCGAGGTCGCCAACAACTCTCTGGAAACTCTCAGATCGGCAGCTCAGGCAACGGAGGAGGCGTCGACGCCGGCCAGCGCCGCCGTCGCCGCTGACCCTGCCGAACTGGTCTTGTCATCGAACATATGTTCGACTAGGATGGTCCTCCCCGATGCCCCGCGCCCACCGCACCATCGTCTGCGTACTCGTCCCCCGCTTTGCCCTGCGAGTGGCGCTCACCGACGGCGGCCGCCTGCCCGAGGTGCCGGTGGCGCTCGCACCCGAGCCCGGCGGCCAGCCCCGGATCGGCGAGGCGAACGCCGCCGCCGCGACCTTCGGCGTGGCTCCCGGCATGCGCGTCGGCGAGGCGATCGCCCGCTGCCCCTGGCTGCGGCTGATCACTCCTGACCCTGGCGCCGTCGAGCAGGCAGCCGAGTCGCTGCTGGCCCGCCTGGAGGACATGGGCGCAGCCGTGGAGGCGCTCGCCCCCGGCCGGGCGCTCTTCGCCGCCGACGGCCTGGTGCGCCTGCACGGCGGGCCGCTGCGCCTGCTCCACGCCGTGGCCGCCGCGCTGCCCGCAGGCGGCCGGGTCGGTGCCGGGCCGGGCCGGTTCATCGCCCAGGCGGCCGCCGGCAAGGCGCGTCCCGGCCGTCCCCACGTGGTTGAGCCGGACGCTGCCGCAGCCTTCCTGGCGCCGCTTGCGATCGACCGCCTGGCCCTCGATCCGGATACCGCCGCCCGGCTTGCGGCGCTCGGCATCGCCACCGCCGGCCGCCTCGCCGGACTCCCCCTGCCGGCCGTCGCCGACCGTTTCGGTCGCCCCGGCATCGCCGCCTGGCGGCTGGCCCGCGGCGAGGACGACGCGCACGTCTGCCCGCGCACCCCGCCACTTCCCCTGCGCGAGGCACTCGAATTCCCCGAGCCGGTCGGAGACGAGTTCACGCTGTGCGGCGCGGTCGCCGTGCTGATCGACCGGCTGCTCGCAGCTCCCGCCCGGAACGGCCGGCCGGTGCGCACCCTGGTTGCCACGGCGCGGCTGGCGGCGGGCGGCTCCTGGCGGCGGGCGATCGCACTGCGGGACGCAACCGCCGACCCCCGCCGCCTGCGCGACGCCGTCTGCCCGCGGCTGGTCGAGCTTCCGGCGGCGGTGGACGAGCTGGCGATCGAGCTGACCGCCCTGGCCGCCGGTGACGGCAGCCAGCTGTCGCTGATCCGCCCCGACTCGGAGCTGCTGCGCGAGCGGGCGGGCGAGGCCGCCCGGCAGGTCCAGGCGGGGCTCGGCGACGGCAACCTGTGGCGGATCGTCGAGGTCGCCCCCTGGTCGCGCGTTCCGGAGGGGCGCGACCTGCTGGTGCCGTTCGACGGCTAGACCGGCTCGCTAGGGTCCTGGCCGCGATGGTCGAGCTCTTTCACGACGTCTACAACTTCATCTTCAACGTGCCGGCGAACGTCGGCTACCCGGTGCTCTTCGCCCTGGTCGCCGGCGAGTCGGCGGGCCTTTGGATCCCCGGCGAGACGGCCATCCTGATCTCCGGATCGCTGGCCGCACAGGGGACGCTCGACATCGGCGCGGTGATCGTGATCGCCGCCACGGCGGCCATCGTCGGCGACAACCTGGGCTACGTGATCGGCCGCCAGGGTCTGCGCCGGATCCTCACCGGGGACGGCCGGCTGGCCCACCGCGCCCAGGACCAGATCGCCCGCGGTGAGGTCTTCTTTGCCCGGCACGGCGGCAAGACCGTGTTCTTCGGCCGCTTCCTGCCCGTGCTGCGGGTGACTGCCTCCTGGCTGGCCGGCGCCCATCTCATGCGCTGGCGCCGCTTCTTCGTGTTCAACGCCGCCGGCGGGATCGTCTGGGCAACCGGCATCAGCTTGCTCGGCTACCTGGTCGGGCACAGCGCGGAGGGCCCGATCGGGCTGCTCAGCGGCCTGGTGGCCTCCGCGGTGGTGCTCGCGGTGGCCGGCCACTACGCGCTGCGCCGAATGAGCACCCGCGCCTGAGCGCATCGCCCGGGTTGCACGGGGGCCTTGACGTCACCCGATAACCGGTCTAGTGTCGCCGGCAACAAGCGCTCCAACACTGAATTCGGGGGGAAGTGGGAGCCGGCCGTGCCCGGACATGATGGCCTCGAAGGCCTTGCACGTCGCGACCTGCTCTGTATGGCCCGCGAACGCGGGATCCTGGACACGGTCACGCTCACGCGCGAGCAGTTGATTCAGGCGCTTCGAGCGGCGCCGCCGAACGGGGTCACGGCGGCGCCGCCGCAACCGCCCCCCCGGCCAGAGGACGTCATCTGGGTCGGACACGGATCGGGGCCGCCGGCCCGCCGCTCGCACAGCCGACGGCGGGCGGCGCGTCTGCGCATGGCCGGCCGCATCCTGGCGGTCGCCGCCTTCGCGATGCTCACGGCCGCCGTAGGCGTGCTCGTCTTCGCCTCGTTCGTCTATCACCAGTTCGTGACCGACCTCCAGGTGTCGAACGCCCGCGTCCCGGGGGCAGTCGCGGCATCGCTGAAGCCTGGCGGCGGGATCGACTCACAGCCAAACGTCGCCCTCTTCGAGGGTCTTGGGCAGCGGACCCGCCGGCTGGCCGGGTCGTTCGTCCTCCTGCGCACGGATCCGGGCAGGCACAGGCTGGCAACCATCTCGGTGCCGCAGACGGCCGTCCTGGCCGGTGTCGGACCAGTCGGCGAGATCGTGCGCGACCACGGAACGACGGGCCTGATCGCCGCCCTCGGCCATCTCGGCATCCGGGTCAATCACGTTGGACTCATCGACCTGCCGCGCCTGGCCCGGATCATCGACTCGCTGGGCGGGGTCGTCATCACGAACCCGGCGGAGCTCACCTACCGGATTCCCGGAACGACGGTCGTGCACGTGGTGCCGGCCGGCCGGGTCCGCATCGCAGGCCCCGACGTCGAGGGCTACCTGCGGCCGTACCACCCGCCCCCGCCCCAGCTCGTTTCCCCGGCCCGGCGGCAGGACATCGTGCTTCGCGGGCTGATCGAGTCGCTGCTCCACCCGACCAGCCTGAGTGCCATCGAGAACGTCGGCAAGGTGCTCTCCGCAGGGGTGTCGACCGACCTCTCGCCGTCCGAGGTGCTTGGGTACGCCAGCGTCCGGCTGGCCGCCGTCACGATCGTCGCCTGCACACTGCCGGCGGGCAGCTCGACCACAGCCGGTGTCGGCCGGGCCTCGCTGGCCCGGTTCGCGGGCAAGCAGCCGTCGCCGGGGGCAGCGGCGGACTGCGGCTCGCGCACGCTGTCCGGCGCCTTCCCCGGGTTCACCGGCACGATCGAGCGAACGGCGGTGGCCAACCTGCCGACGTTCCTGATCTCGGCGCTGGCGGTAGCTGGCCTCCTCTGGGTGGTCTTCGCCGCCGGCCTGATCTTGGCGCTCTGGCGGCGTCACGTTCCGCCCGCCTACCCGATGCCCGGCGTGGCCGCGAGCGCCGTCGTGCCGGAGCCTGAGCCGGAGCCGGTTGCGCGGGTGCCCGGCGGCGGGCCGCGACATGTCCGCCGCGGGCTCAGCCAGATCCGCTGGCGGATCCGCGCCATCGGCTCCCGGCTGGCGGCGATTCGGGATCGCCCCGAGCTTGGCTGGATCGTCGTCCCCGTTCTGCTCACGATCGGCGGCGCGTCGGTGGTCGTCTACGCCATCGTGTCGCTCGCATCCCGCTAGCGGGCACGGCCGGCGCCGACCATGATTCGGAGATGGCCAAGCTGGAACCCGCACGCTGGTGGGCGATCCGCCGGGCGACGAATCGTAAGCCCGCCACCTACCGCTGCCCGCTCTGCGGCTATCACCTGCTGGCCATGACCGAGCACATGCTGATCTCGCCCGAGGGCGACACCAGCCGCCGCCGGCACGCCCACACCGAGTGCGTGCTGGCGGCTCGCAAGCAGGGCCGGCTGCCGCTCCGTGACGAGTGGCTGGCGACCCAGCCGCGGCCGCCG
>DASUHT010000064.1:0-4233 GCA_036273335.1 Gaiellales bacterium
CCGGCCGAAGCGGCACGGCGAGGCTGCGGCAATGCGCCCGGACTCGCCACCCGAACGGGCGCCGCAAAACCAGGCAGCGACCGCTTGAGATTCGGTCACAGCGCTGTCACGTGAATAGGAGGGGTCAGACCCCTTTATTCATGCGGCGGGATAGGATCGGCGGCGTGGAGACGGAGCGATCACAGAACGGCGACCGGCCGGCCGTCCACCCCGGGCCGTGGACCAGCCCGGCCACGGCGCGCAGCCTGCCGGATCGCCTGCGCGACGTGTGGACGGAGCACATCGGCCCCTCGGAACGGGCGCTCCTGACCTCCTGGGCGGCGCTCGGCGGCACCTTCGCCACCGCCCGCGCCATCACCCACCGGCTGCGCCGCGACGGAGGCAGCGGCGGCATCATCTTCCGCGGCCGGCATATCCACCACTACAACTTCGGGATCGCGCTCCTGGCGTCGGTCGGCGCGATCGCCGTGCGCGGCCAGGCCGAGTCCCGCCAGCACCCGCTAACTGCGACCGCCTACGGGGTCGGGCTGGGGCTGATCCTGGACGAGTTCGCCCTCCTGCTCGACCTGCGCGACGTCTACTGGGCCACCGACGGCCGGGCCAGCGTCGACGTCGCGATCGGGACGATCGCCGCCAGCGGCGTCTACCTGGCCGCTGCGCCGTTCTGGCACAGCGCCGCCCGCGAGCTGGCCCGGACGCTGCTGCCGGTGCACTCGGACGCCTGAGTAGGCTTCACCGGCAGTGGACGCCGACGACCTCGACTACTACGCCGGTCAGAGCGCGGTCACCGACCCCGGCCGGGCGTCCGCGCAGCTGACCGGGATCCCGACTGACATCGCCGGCCTGCACCGCGCGGCGCATGGGCTCGTCATCCACTACCGGGCCGAGGACCCGGTCGGCCAGGGGATCCCGGAGGCGCGGATGGCCGAGATCGACAGCCGCCACGCCGAGACGATGCTCGACCGCCTGGCGACGCTCGCCGACCAGCCGTTGACCGAGCAGCGGGAGCCGCAGGAGCGGCTGGTCGGCTGCTGTCGCGACTTCACCGTGCTCTTCCTGGCGATGGCCCGCTCGCTGGCCATCCCCGCCCGTGCCCGGGTCGGGTTCGGGAGCTACTTCGTCCGCGACTACAAGCTCGACCACGAGCTGGCCGAGGTGTGGGACTCGGCCGAGAACCGCTGGCGCCTGCTCGACGCCAACATCGGCGCCGGCTACCGCGATCCCAACGACGGGGCGACGATCGACCCGCTGGACGTGCCCCGCGACCGCTTCCTGGTCGCTGGCGCCGCCTGGCAGCGCTGCCGGCGCGACGAGGACGACCCGGCCAGCTTCGTCGTCTCGCCGCAGCTCGAGCTGCCGGATACCCGGGGCTGGCCGTATCTGCGCCACAACCTGGTGCACGACCTCGCCGCCCTCAACAAGACCGAGATGCTGCTCTGGGACGGCTGGGGCCTGGCCGAGCAGCGTGAGGTCGGCGACGACGAGCTGGCGCTACTCGACCGGCTGGCGGCCCTGACCGCCGCCGCCGACCCGCCGCTCGCCGAGCTCCGCCGCCTCTTCCAGGAGGAGGCGCTGCGGGTTCCGCCGGTCGTCACCAGCTGGAACCCGCTGACCGGCGAGCCGCGGACGGTCGCGCTGGGCGCGCAGGTCTAGGAGCGCTCGGGGCCCGACTGGGTCTCGCTGCGCGACTCGGCGTCGGGATCGATCTCGTCCGCCAGTTGCCGGTGCTGCTCGGCGCCGGATCGCTCCTCCTCGGCGCGGCGGGCCGTCTCCTCGGCGTCCAGACGCGCCCTCTCGGCCTGGGCGGCCTTCTCCTGCGCCTCCACCTGTGCCCTCTCTGCGGTCCGGTCGCGCATCGTGGCCTCGTCCCGATGGGCGGCTGCCTGCGTGCGATCCATGTCCCTCGCCTGCATCCGCCGCTGATAGGCGAGCGCCAGGGCGATGACGACGATCACGACAACCACCACGATCACGATCCACCAGGTGGTGGACATAACTTCCTCCTCGTTGCTTACCCGCACCGGTTCCCGGGCGGGTCGCCGGGCAAACCTCAGGCTTGCCCGGCGAGCAGCTCGGCCAGCTCGGCCCGCACCCGATCGGCCTCGTCGGCGTGCGCGGCCACCTCTTCGGGGCTGGCGCCGCGCTCGACCAGCAGGTCGCGCACCAGCACCAGCCCGCGCAGTCGGAGCAGCCGCTCGTCGATCTCCTGGCCGAGCGGTGCGGGCAGTTCCATCGTCGTCATCATGCTGCCTCCTCGAGGACCTTCGCGTTTTCAGAATCGAGACGCTCGACCGCCACCTCCTGCGGCTGCGGGCCGAGCAGCAGGGCGGCGATCGCCGCACCCGCAAGCGCCATGACTGTCAGGGCCAGGAACCCGACCTGGTAGCCCTGGGTGAGGCCGCCGTCGACCGCCGCCAGCCCACCGCCGGTGACCGTGTAGTCGGCGGCGATGGTGGTCACCGCGGCCAGACCGATCGCCCCGCCAACCTGGCGGCTGGCGTTGATCAGCCCGGACGCGACGCCTGCGTCCTCACGGCGCACCCCGGTCAGGCCGGCGATCGTCACCGGCACGAACGAGAACGCCAGCCCGACGCCGCTCAGCAGCAGTGCCGGGAAGAGGTTCCAGAAGTAGTGGCCGGCCACCGGCACCTGCGTCATCAGCGACAGCGCGGCGGCGTCCACCAGCAGCCCGCCCGTGAGCGCGACCCGCACGCCCAGGCGGGTGACCATCCGCTGGGCGACGTTCGAGAACACGATGATCGTGAACGTCGTCGCCGCGAAGGCGACCCCGGTCTCGATCGCCGAGTAGCCGAGCACGCGCTGCATGTACAGGGTGAGCAGGAAGAACTGCGAGAACGCGAGGCCGCCGATCAGTGCTGCCGTGGCGTTTGCCGCCGACAGCGAGCGCAGGCGGAAGATGCGAAGCGGCAGCAGCGGCGCCGGCGAGCGCCCCTCGATCCACAGGAAGGCGCCCAGCAGCACCGCCGAGGCAGCCAGCAGGCCGGTCGTGGCCGGGCTCGTCCAGCCGTCCTCGGTGGCCCGCGTCATCGCGTACACCAGCAGCATCACGCCGGACGTGACGGAGGCCGCGCCGGCCAGATCGAAGTGGCGGTGGTCGTCCCGGCCGCGGCTCTCGCTGAGCACGTAGGGGGCGGCGGCGATGACCGCGATGCCCACCGGCACGTTCAGGAAGAACACCCACGACCAGCTCAGGTAGGAGGTCAGGAAGCCGCCCAGGAGCACGCCGGCGGCGCCGCCGCTGCCGGAGGCGGCGCCCCAGATGCCGAGCGCCCGGTTGCGCTCGGCGCCCTCGGCGAAGGTGGTCATGAGGATGGAGAGCGCCGCCGGGGCGAGCAGTGCGCCGCCCAGGCCCTGGAGCGCCCGAAACCCGATCAGCGAGCCCTCCGACCAGGACAGGCCGCAGAGCAGCGAGGCGCCCGAGAAGAGGGCGAGGCCGATCATGAAGAGCAGCCGGCGGCCGAAGATGTCGGCCAGCCGGCCGCCCAGAAGCAGTGCGCCGCCAAACAGGATCGCGTAGGCGCTGATCACCCACTGCAGGTTGTCCTGGGCGAAGTGGAGGTCGCTCTTGATCGCCGGCAGTGCGACGTTCACGATCGCGATGTCGAGCACGACCATGAACTGGGCGGCCACGATGACCGCCAGGGCGAGCCACTTGCGGCGGTCGTTTGTCCGTTCCATCAAAGCCATCTAAATCTATCTCCCCCAAAGATCGTTGTGGAAAGCAACGATATCACACATCGACGGTTTCATGCGCTACACTTTTCGATATGAGCGTCACCGACTCACAAATCGCCGCCGGGCCGCTGCTTGCGGGCCCGCCCAAGGAGCTGCTCTCGAGCACGACCTTCCTGCTCAAGCGGCTCGGGTTCGCGGCCAAGGACCGCTCGCACGACGCCTTCCAGGGAACCGGTCTGAGCGCCTTCCACTTCGCCGTCCTGGCGCTCCTCGAGGAGGATCCTCGGGAGACGCAGGCGGTGATCGCCGACGCCCTCGGCTACGACCGCAGCCACCTCGTGCGGCTGCTCGACGAGCTGGAGGAGCGCGATCTGGTCGTGCGCAAGCGCGACCCCGAGGATCGCCGCCGGCACGTGGTCAAGATGACCGCCGAGGGCAAGAAGGCACTCGCCCGCCTGCGCCGGATCGTCAGCGAACTCGAGGACGAGTTCATGGCGCCGCTGGACGCCGGCGAGCGGGCCGCCCTGCACGGGCTGC
>DASUHT010000065.1:0-36128 GCA_036273335.1 Gaiellales bacterium
TCGAACGCCTCCGGCGACTCCCAGACGTCGACGATCAGCAGCCCGTCGTCGGTGATCGCCGCGGCGTGTGAGACGGCGGGGTGGTTCTCGTCGTGGCCCGGGATCTCGTCCCGCACCTGGTCGTACACGTCGGCTCCGGCGCCCGGAACCTCGGCGATCATGATCACCCCGGCGATCTCGCCCTGACCGCTGATGTGGTTGTGCACCGGGGCAACCCGCGGCTCGACCTCGGGGACGCCCTCCACCTGCTCGCTCGCCGTCCGCAGGCTGTTCTCGTAGAAGTCCGCCATTGCCTCCGGGGATTCCCACAGGTCGATGATCACCAGGCCGTCGTCGCTCTCGCCGGCGACGTGCCTGATCAGCCCGTCCGGCGCGTCCTCGGGGCCGCGAATCCCCAGCGCCTCGTTGATCTGCTCGTACTGATCGATCGTGCCGCCCTCGAACTCCATCAGTGCCAGAACCGCCATGTCCCCTCCCGTCCGTGGGTCTCGAAACGAGGCGACGCTACCACGATCGGACGGCTCAGTCCCGCGGTGGCGCTCGCAGCGGCTCCGACTCGGACTTCGGGAAGTGGGGCGGCCAGGGTGCGTCGCCCAGCCCCTCGGCCTCGTCGCGGGCGGCCAGGGCGAGAAGTTGGGCGAGCGAGCCGGGGTGCTCGTCGATGTCGGCGGCGGGATCGCCGGCCGTCTGCAGCCGCGCGGGCACGGTGTCGATGCGAAGTTCCGCCGGCTCGACGTCGGCCACCTCGTCCCAGCGGAGCGGGCACGAGACGCGCGCGTCCGCGGTCGGCCGCACCGAGTAGGCCGAGGCGACAGTGCGGTCGCGGGCGTTCTGGTTGTAGTCCAGAAAGACGCCCTTGCGCTCCTTCTTCCACCACTTGCTGGTGGCCAGACCCGGCGCCCGCCGCTCGATCTCCCGGGCGATCGCCAGCGCCGCCCGGCGCACCTCGACGAAGCCGTGCTCGGGGAGGATGCGCACGTTGATGTGGATGCCGCGCGAGCCGGAGGTCTTGGGGAAGCCTGTCAGGCCGTGCTCCTCGAGCAGCTCGCGGACGAGTCCGGCGACCGTGCGCACGTCGGCGAACGCGATGCCGGGGGTCGGGTCGAGGTCGATCCGCAGCTCGTCCGGGTGGTCGAGGTCGGCCCGCCGCACCGGCCACGGATTGAAGTCGATCACCCCCAGGTTCACCGCCCACAGAAGGTGCGCGGCGTCGTTTGCCACCAGCTCCTCGGCGCTTCGCCCGCTGGGGAAGTGAACGACCGCCGTCTGCAGCCACTCGGGCGCGCCCTTGGGCACCCGCTTCTGGAAGAAGAATTTGCCGGCGGCGCCGTCGACGAAGCGCTTGAGGGTGGTCGGCCGCTCGCGCAGGTGGTTGCAGGCGGCGTCCGCGACCTGCAGGTAGTAGTTCGCGAGGTCGAGCTTGGTGTGCCCGGTCTCGGGGAAGAAGAGCTTGCTCGGGTTGGACAGCCGGACCTCGCGTCCGGCCGCCTCGATGGTGGCGAACTCGGCCATTGCCGTCCAGTTTGACAGCCGCACCCGGCAACCTGCCGGCGGCTATGCTCGGCCAATGCAGGGGCGGGTGGCAGTGGTGACCGGCGCGTCGAGCGGCATCGGACGCGTCACCGCGGCGCTCTTGGCCGAGCGTGGGGCTCGGGTGATGGCGGTTGCCCGGCGCGGCGAGCGGCTGGCCGAGCTGGCCGCCGAGACCGGTGTGCATACGCACGCGGTGGCGCTGGACAGCGCCGAGGGCTGCCGGGAGGCCCTCGATGCGGCCCGCGAGCAGCTGGGGCCGGTGCACATCCTGGTCTGCAACGCCGGCCTCGGGTCGGCCCACGAGCCGGCCATCTGGGAGCAGACCGAGGAGGTCTGGGAGCGGACGATGCGGATCAACCTGGACGCCCCGTTCCACCTGCTGCGGCTGGCTGCGCCGGACATGATCGACGCCGGCTACGGCAGGGTCGTCATGGTCGGTTCGACCGCCAGCCTGGCCGGCAGCGAGCGCGAGGCCGCCTACGCCGCGTCCAAGCACGGCCTGCTCGGCCTCACACGGTCGGCGGCGCTCGACCTGGCGCCGCACGGGGTCACCTGCAACGCCGTCCTTCCCGGTTGGGTGCGCACCGAGATGTCGGAGCGCTCCGCCGCCGCCACCGCCGAGCGGCTCGGCATCGGCCTCGACCAGGTGTGGCGGGAGCGGGACGAGAGCTACACGGCCGGCCGCATCCCGACGGCCGAGGAGGTCGCCCGGACGATCGCCTGGCTGGCCTCCGACGACGCCTCAGGCGTGAGCGGCGAGGCGGTGCGGGTGGCGCTCGGAAGCATCTGGTGACCGACGCGAATAAATGGTGCCTGGCACCTGGTATTCGGACCTGACTAAATGGTGCCTGGCACCTGGTAGTCAAATGTTCCGTTGGCCGGGTCAGGGCGGGCAGTGTTTCGTGAGGAACTCCCGCACCCGCCGGAAGCGGTCGATCCGCCGGTCGGGCCGGGCGGTCGCCATCATCACGTGGTGCTCCTCCGGGTAGACGACGAGCTCCACGTCGCGGCCGAGCTCGCGCAACGCGACGAAGAGCTGGAAGTTGTCGTCGATCGGGCAGACGCGGTCGGCCTCGCCCTGCAGCATCAGCACCGGCGCCGTGATGCGCCGCGCCAGGCGAAGCGGCGACGACTCCCACAGCTTCGCCTGGTACGAGTGCACCGGCCCGTAGCCGATGTCCCGGTCGTAGCCCGGGCCGATGTGCGAGACGCCGTGTGCCGCAACCATGTTGGCGACCCCGTTCTCGGAGACGATCGCCCGGAAGCGGTCGGGCGCAGCGCCGGCCAGCCAGTTGACCGCCCAGCCGCCGTAGGAGAGCCCCATCGCGGCCACCCGGCGAGGATCGGCGAGGCGGCGGGCGACCACCCAGTCCAGCGAGCGCAGGAGGTCGTCCGCATCGGGCCCGCCCCAGCAGCCCTGGATGGGCGAGATCCAGTCGCGCCCGTAGCCGCCCGAGCCGCGGATGTTTGGCAAGAGCACCCGGTAGCCGAGCTCGGCCAGCAGCCACGAATCGAGCTCCGGGGTGGGGCCGTGAGCGCCGTACGGGCCGCCGTGCGGGGAGAGCACGAGCGCCGAGCGGCCCCGCACACCGGCCGGCTCGACGAGGAAGCAGTGGATGCCGTCGGCGTCCAGCTCCCGCACCCGCGGCGGCTCCTCCGTCCGCAGCCAGTCGCCGCCGTGGCGGGTCAGCCGGCGCAGCCCGTCTGTCTCCACCGCCGCCACCTCGGGTGGATACACGTCGTCGGTGACGGTCGCCACCACCCGTCCGCCGCCGACGCTGATCGCGGCCAGCGTCGTCTCGCCGGTCGAGATTCGCTCCGCCGGGCCGCGCAGCGGCACCCTCCACACCTCATCGCGGCCGCGCCGGTTGATCGGCACCACCAGCGCGTCGCCGCCTTCCCATTGCGGCGGCGGGATCTCGGCGTCCCGCCAGTCGTGCAGGTCTGAGCACCAACCGAGGGTGACCGGGAGATCGAGCCGGCGGGTCAGGCTGCGGGGGCGCCGCACCCCGTCCCAGGCGAAGAGCTCGGGTTCGGCGTAGTCGGGGGCGCCCGGGACGTTGGTGCCGGTGAAGGCGAGGGTCGAGCCGTCCGGGGACCATGCCGGCGACGAGGCGTAGCCGCGCAGCGCGACCAGTTCGCGGACGTCGCCGCCCGCCGCATCCACCTCGTAGAGCGCGGTCCTCGGCCGCAGGTCGGCGTCGGCGTCGCGGGCGCTGGAGAATGCGATGCGCGTCCCGTCGGGATGCCATGCCGGCTCCCCGGCGTCGAAGTCGCCGCTGGTCACCTGGTTCGGACGGGCGCCCGGCCGCGCCGCCACCACATGCAGGTGATAGCGGTAGTCCGAGTCCTCGTCGCTGTCGTCCCGCCAGTCGACGGTGCGCATGACCTGGACGACCCGCTTCTCGGGATCGCCCTGCCAGAAGCGCGGTTCCCCGGCCTCGGCGGTGAACGCGATCCGCCGCCCGTCGGGTGAGAAGACCGGCGCACCCACCGAGCCGTGGCGAGCGCCGCAGACCAGCTCCGCCTCGCCGCCGTCGATCCGGATCAGGTACAGGGAGCGGCCCGAGCCCTCGCCACGGTTGCTGACGAAGGCGACGGTGCGGCTGTCCGGTGCGAAGGCCGGGCTGGTGTCCCGCCACGACCCGCCGGTCAGCCGCCGCGGGCGACCGCCGCCGTAGGGCACCAGCCAGAGGCTCACCCGGTACTCGTTGCCGACCACCGTCCGGCGCGTGTACACAACCCACTCGCCGTCCGGCGAGAGGACTGAGGTGCCGATCACAACCTGCCTGCGCACGAGCTCGGGTCCGAGCATTCGGCGGATGCTACCGGGCCGGGGCTACCCTGCAGATGTGGAACCGGTACTGACAGTCACCCCCGAGGCGCTGGAGAAGGTCGAGCTGGTGCGCGGCCGCGAGCCCGACCCGGCTGCGCTGGCGCTGTGGGTGGAGGTGACCGGCCGCGATCGCCTCGGCCGCTTCCAGTATGACCTCTGGCTGGCGCCGGACGGAGACGCGCCGCAGGGGTCGGTGATCGAGCGGACCGGCGAGCTGACAGTGGTCATACCACCGGCCTCGGTGGAGGTGCTGCGCGGCGCGGTGCTGAACCGAAGCGGTGACCTGGAGACGGGCGGTCTGGTGATCGAGGAGTCAGTCCAGGCCACTCCCGACCTCGGCCCACCTCCCGAGAGCCTGACCGGGGACACGGCGCAGCGGGTGCACCAGGTGCTCGAGCAGCAGATCAACCCGGCCATCGCCGCCCACGGCGGCGTCGTCCACCTGGTCGCAGTGGAGGACGGGGTCGCCTTCGTCCGCATGGGCGGCGGCTGCGCCGGCTGTGGCATGGCCACGGTGACGCTCGATCAGGGGATCGAGCTGGCGATCCGCCAGGCGGTGCCCGAGATCACGGGCATCGTCGACGTGACCGACCACGCCGCCGGCCAGAACCCGTACTACGCGCCGACCGCCTAGCCGTCCGGCCCGGGCGTTTCCCCTCAAGCGGGGGCAATGTGCGGCCGATGCTGGACTTCGATGCTCTCCCCACATCGACTCTCCGCGTTGTTCGCCCTCTCGCGCGCGCTCCAGGACGCGCGCGACCCGGCCGCCGTCGCCGAGCGGCTGGCCGAACAGGCATCCCGGCTGACCGGCGGGAGCGCCTCGATCTGGACATGGGACACCGCTCGCGACGTACTCATCCGGCACGGCGAGGGCGATCCCGGCGAGCGGGAGGTGGAGCAGGCGCCCGAGCGCGCCCGCGTGCTTCGCGACGGCCGCCCAACCCGCACCCAGAACTCGCTCGTGCTGCCGCTGCTGGTGGACGGCCGGGCGATCGGCGTTCTCGAGGTGGAGGATGCGCCGGCCGGCGACCTCGCCTCCGGAGGGCTGCAGTACTGGCAGTCGCTGGCGGACGTCGTGGCCGCGGCGCTCGACGAGGCAACCTCGTTTGCCGAGCTGGCCCGCGCCGAGGCCCGCTTCCGCTCGCTGGTCGAGCAGATCCCGGTCGTCACCTACCTCGACCGCGCCGGAAGCGGCGAGCCGATCTACTGCAGTCCGCAGCTGGAGACGCTCTTCGGGATCCCCGCCGGCGAGTGGCTGGACGGCGACGACGGATGGGAGCAGCGGATCCACCCGGACGACCGCCAGGTCACCGTCGAGTCCTGGCAGGAGTCGGTGCGTGACGGGCGGCCGTACTTCCACGAGTACCGCCTGATCAGCCCCGACGGCACCGTCCACTGGGTGTGCGACGAGGCGGCGACGGTCACCGATGCCGCCGGCAACAAGGTCGTGCAGGGTGTGATCTACGACGTCACCGACCGCAAGCTGGCCGAGCAGCGCTTCCGCGACGCCGAGTCGCGCTACCGGACACTCGTCGAGCAGCTGCCGCTGGCCATCTATATCGACGCCCTCGACGAGGCCGCGACGTCGCTCTACAACAGCCCCAAGAACGCCGAGATCACCGGCTACTCGCACGACGAGTGGATCGCCGACCCCGACCTCTTCGCGAAGATCATCCACCCTGCCGAGCGCGACGAGGTGCTGGCCGGGTTCGAGGCGGCCAGGGTGGACGGCAGCCCGTTCGCCGCCGACTACCGGATCATCCGCCCCGATGGCACGACCGTCTGGGTGCACGACGAGTCGGTCGTCGTCCACGACGAGGCCGGAAGGCCGCTCTACCGGCAGGGGTACCTGCTGGACATCTCGCGCCGGAAGCAGGCGGAGGAGCGGCTGGCCCACCTGGCGTATCACGACTCGCTGACCGGCCTGCCGAACAGGGCGATGTTCCAGGAGCACCTGGACGTCGCGCTGGCCCGTGCCGAACGGTCGGGGCAGGGTGTGGCGGTGCTCTACGTCGACCTCGATGACTTCAAGCTGGTCAACGATTCCTTCGGCCACGTGTCCGGCGACGAGCTCCTGTGCGAGGTGGCCCGCCGGTTGCGCTCGGCAACCCGCAGCACGGACGTGGTCGCCCGCCAGGGCGGCGACGAGTTCCTGATCCTGGTCGCCGATCTGGACGTCGGCAGTGTCGAGCAGGAGATGGACATCGCCGAGATCGCCCGCGGGGTCGCCGAGCAGCTGCGGGAGGCGCTCAGCCACCCGTTCCTGGTCTCGGACACCGAGATCTTCTGCTCGGGGTCGGTCGGCATCAGTCTCTATCCGGTGGACGCCGAGGATGCCGAGAGCCTCCTCAAGCACGCCGACATCGCGATGTACAAGGCAAAGGAGTCCGGTCGGGACGCCTTCCGGCTGTATGTCCGCGACGGCGGCGACGCGATGGCCAGGCTGTCCATGGCCGGGCGCCTGCGGCGGGCCATCGAGCGCAGCCAGTTCGTCCTCTACTACCAGCCGCTGGTGGATTTGCGAAGCGGCGTCATGGTGGGGGTGGAGGCCCTCATCCGCTGGAACGACGGCGAGCGCGGCCTGATCATGCCGGGGCAGTTCATCCCGCTCTCCGAGCGTACCGGCCTCATCTCCGAGATCTCCGAGTGGGTGATCACCGAGGCCTGCCGACAGGGCGCCGAGTGGCGCGCCCAGGGCCTCGACCTGTACGTGTCGGTGAACCTGCCGCCGGTGTTCTGGCAGCCGACGGCGATGCGGCAGGTGCTCGCGACGATCGAGTCCTTCGGCCTCTCGCCCGACCGGATGATGGTCGAGCTGACCGAGTCGGCGATGATGGCGCCGCAGGTGGAGGAGAACGAGCCGATCATCGCCGAGCTGGTGGAGCGCGGCCTGCGCCTGGCGATCGACGACTTCGGCACCGGGCACTCATCCCTGGGCCGGCTGAACCAGATGGCGGTGACGACGCTCAAGATCGACCGCTCCTTCGTCGCCGACCTGCCGGACGACCGCAGCGCCTCGGTGCTGGTGGCGACGATGATCCGGCTCGCCGACGGCCTCGGCCTGCAGGCGTTGGCGGAGGGGATCGAGACGGACGAGCAGCGGCGCTGGCTGATCGAGCAGGGTTGCCCGCTCGGGCAGGGCTTCTTCTTCAGCCGCCCTGTGCCGGCGCCCGAGATCTTGCCGCTCTACACCGCCTTCCCCAAGGCCGCGTAGGCCGACCCGGCCTATGTAACGCGGGCGGGGCGGGCATCGTAGGACAGGTGCTCCTCGCGCTCGACCAGCCCGGCCAGCCGGTCGACCGCGTCGTAGACGTCGACGAAGCGCGTGTAGATCGCCGGCAGCCCGAAGCGGATGACGTCCGCCGGCCGGAAGTCGGAGATGACGTGCGCGTGCTCGATCAATGCCTGGCAGATGCGCCAGGCGTCGGGGTGGCGGAAGGACACGTGGGAGCCCCGGCGAGCCGGCTCGCGGGGTGTGCCCAGCTCGAAGCCGAGGGGGGCCAGCCGCTCGTCGTGAAGGGTGATCGCCAGCTCGGTCAGCGCGATCGACTTGGCCCGCAGCGGCTCGATCCCGGCCGCCGCCACCTCGGCCGCGCCGGCCTGCACCGCGTCGACGCCGATGATCCCCGGCGTGCCGGCCAGGAAGCGGACGATCCCCGGCGCCGGCCGGTACTGCGGCCCCATCGCGAACTGGTCGGCCTGGCCGAACCAGCCCTGGATCGGCGAGCGCAGCCGTTCCTGGAGCTCGTGCCGGACGTACAGGAACGCGGGCGCCCCGGGGCCGGCGTTCAGGTACTTGTAGGTGCAGCCGACGGCCAGCTCGGCGCCCCACGCCTCGAGCTCCACCGGCACGGCGCCGGCGGCATGGCAGAGGTCCCAGAGCATGAGCGCGCCGGCAGCGTGCGCCTCCGCGGTCACGCTCGGGCCGTCCAGCAGCTCGCCGCTACGGAAGTCGACGAGCGACCGGCAGACCAGCGCCGTCGGCGCCCTTACGGTGCCAGGCACCGTCAAGGATCTGTCACGGGCGGCGGCGACGCCGGCGAGCACGTAGCGGTCGGTGGGGAAGTCGTCGGGGTGGACGACGATGCCGCCCTCGCGGATGTCGAGGGCTGCCCAGGCGAGCTTGTACAGGTTGACCGTGACCGAGTCGCAGACGATCACCTCGCCGGGGCGGGCGCCGATCACGCCTGCGATCGCGTCGCCGGCGCGGAGCGGGGCGTCGATCCAGCGCGACCAGCCGCCGACCAGGTCGCGGCCCCACTCCTCGGTGGTGGCGGCGATCGCCGCCCGGCCGGCCACCGGCAGCCGCCCGAGCGAGTTCCCGTCCACGTAGATGCGGTCGCCATCGTCGAGGACATATCGATCGCGGAAGCCGGCCAGCGGGTCGGCGGTGTCCCGGGCGAGCGCGTCGGTGCGGCTCACAGCCACTCCGCCACCGCCTCCCAGCAGCGCGACCGCGGATCGAGGTGGGCGTAGTGGTCCTCGCCCTCGACGACCGCCCTCGCGCAGTCCGGGCCGGCCTGGTCGGCGTAGGGCAGGCACTGCCCGGATGGGACGACGTCGTCGCCGTCGCTCCAGACGATCAGCGTCCGGCAGCGCAGCGGCAACCGCTCGATCGGCGAGCTCTCGGCGTAGCGCTCCGGCTGTTGGTCGGGGCCGCCGTCCAGGAGCTTCGGCACCTGGTCGCCGCAGACACCGTTTCGGGCGGCGTGTGCGAGGTCGGCGAGCGGCGCCTGGCCGACAGCGTCGGTCACCGCCACGCCCGCCCCGGTACGGCCTGCCGCCCAGAGGGCGAGGCAGCCACCGGCCGAATGGCCGACCGCGGCCACCCGCGTCAGGTCGAGCGGGGCGTCGACCCCGGCCAGGGCGTCAATGCCGGCTGCCGCGTCGTCGAAGGTGGCCGGCCAGCCGCCGCCCGTGTGGATGCCCAGCCGGCGGTACTCGAGGTTCCATGTCGCCCAGCCTCGCTTGATCAGGGCGGGGCAGACGCCCTCCATCAGCGTGCGATCGTAGCGCTGGCGGAAGCAGCCGCCGTGGATCAGGACGGCGACCGGGAACGGCCCCCGGCCGACCGGGGTCATCAGCGCGGCGACCTGGCTTCGATGCTGCCCGTAGCGATGCAGCACCGCCTGCATCAGACGACGATCGCGTCCCGCTCGACCAGCGCCGCGTAGCGACCGCCGAGCTCCACCAGCTCGCCATGCGTGCCCCGCTCGACGATTCGGCCTCCGTCCAGCACCAGGATCTGGTCGGCGTCGCGGATGGTGGACAGCCGGTGTGCGATGACCAGGGTCGTCCGGCCCTCGCTGAGCCGGTCGAGGGCGTCCTGGACGGCGCGCTCGGTCTCCACGTCGAGGGCCGAGGTCGCCTCGTCCAGCACCAGCACAGGCGGGTCGCGGAGGATCGCCCGAGCGATTGCCAGCCGCTGCTTCTCGCCGCCCGAGAAGCGATAGCCACGCTCACCGACGACCGTCTCGTAGCCGTCCGGCAGAGACATCAGATGGTCGTGGATTCGGGCGGCCTGGGCGGCCGCTTCGAGCTCCTCGTCGGTCGCCCCGGGCCGGGCGAAGAGCAGGTTGTCCCGCACCGACCCGTGGAACAGGTAGGTCTCCTGGCTGACGACGCCGATCGCGTCGCGGAGCGAGCCGAACGTCAGGTCGCGCAGGTCGTGGCCGTCGATCCGGACGGCGCCGGCGCTGGGCTCGTAGAGCCGTGCCGCGAGGTAGCCGACGGTGGTCTTGCCGGAGCCGGTCTCGCCGACCAGCGCCACCTTGGTGCCCGGCTCGGCGACAAAGCTGATGTCGCGCAGCGTTGGCCGCTCCGGCTCGTAGTCGAAGGCCACGCCGTCGAACTCCAGCCGGCCCGCCACGTCCTGCCGCTCGAGCTCGACCGCATCCGGCCGCTCGTCGATCTCGACCGGCAGGTCGAGATATTCGAAGACGCGCTCGAAGAGGGCCAGCGACGACTGCACGTCGGTCTGCACCGAGAGCAGGGACGAGAGGGGGAAGAAGAGGCGCGTCTGGAGGGTGGTGAAGGCGACCACGGTGCCGATCGAGATGGAGGTGTTGCCGCTCGCGATCAGGTGCCCGGCGACGCCGTAGACGAGCGCCGGCATGATCGCGAAGGTGGCCTGGATCGAGGCCATCGCCCAGCGGCCGGCCATCCGCTGGCGGAGCTGCAGGTCGGCCAGCCGCTCCGACTCGCCGCGGAAGCGCCTGGCCAGCTCGCCGGTCTGGCCCATGGTCTTGGCGAGCAGCACCCCCGACACCGAGAGCGACTCCTCGACCAGCGACGAGATGTCGGCCAGCGAGATCTGGGTGCTCGCCGCAAGCTCCCGGCGGATCCGGCCCACCCGGCGCGTGATCAGCACGAACAGCGGCAGTAGTACGAACGCCGCCACGGCCAGCCGCCAGTCGAGCAGGATCATCGCGATCGAGGTCGTGATGACGGTGGTGAAGTTCGAGACGATCGAGGTCGCGGTGGTCGTGACGACGGTCTGCACGCCGCCGATGTCGTTGGCGATGCGGGACTGCACCTCGCCGGTGCGGGTGGCGGTGAAGAAGCGCAGCGACAGTCGTTGCAGGTGGACGTAGACCGCGGTTCGCAGGTCGTGCATCACCTGCTGGCCGATCAGGTTCGACTGCCAGACCTGGGCGACCCCGATCGCGCCGGTGACGATGGGGATCGCCACCATGCCGGCGATCAGCACGTTGAGCTCGGTGGTGTCCATGCTCGTGCCTTTGGTGAGCACGTTGTTCAGGAGGTCCTTGAGCAGAAACGCGGGGATGACCCCGAGCGCCGCGGAGACGACGATCAGCCCCGCCACGAAACTCAGGCGCGCTCCATACGGCTTGAAGAGCCGGAGGATGCGGCCGGTCTGTGACGGGTGGGGCTGGATCATCTGCGTCAAGGACAACGTGCGCCGCGGCTGCGGTAGTCCCGGCGCCACCCCGTACGATAGGGCGATGGCGGACCCGCCTCGTGTCCGACCGCAACGAGCGTATGGTCGTGACCGGACTCGGCATCGAGCGAGCGCTTCGGGTGGCGGAATCGGGTTGACCCGCAAGGTCGGTCTTTGCGGCAAATTCCTGCTTGCGCTCCACCGGGCGCTCACCTACAGTGACTCTCGCGCCGCCCAGGGCAGCCGAGTAGGGTGAAGCCGGGCGGAGGGGCAGTAGGGGTGACCCGAAAGTTCCTTCGGCCGGTGGACGAAAGGTCAGCCGGGGCGGCGAATCTTTTCTGGCTCCTCGGCCGTTACAGCGGGGGTTGACCCCGCTGTAACTCGCCGAGGTGATCCGGGCGTGGTCAGGCCGTCAGGCCTGGCGGCCGTCCAGCCGGATCGTCCACGGCTCGATCGACTCGATGACCAGGTGCGACCCGCTCCAGGGGTCCCGCCCCAGCGTCGCTCGGACGTCGTCCTCCGAGCTGGACGCGACCGCGTGGACCACTCGCACCTCGTCGGCCAGGGGCCCACCCAGGACGATGAACCCCTGGTCGACCAGGCTGTCCATGAACGTTGCGTGCGCGTCCCACAGCGACTGCTCCTCCATCGGCCGGCCGGGATCCCACTCGGGGCCGGCACGCCGCTCCGTGACCAGGTACATCGGCACCCATGCAGGGTAGCCGGGCGCGACTTCGCAAACTGCGCGGAAAACGTGGTTGCACGCGGGTTGGCAGTCCTCTACCTTCACTCCTGCGCCGCCCAGGGCAGCCGAGTAGGACGAACCCGGGCGGAGGGACAGTAGGGGTGACCCGAAAGTTTCTTCGCCCGGTGGACAAAAGGTCAGCCGGGGCGGCGAACCTCGTTAACCGGCGGTTGCGCCGTCGAGCGCCTGCTCCAGGTCGTCCAGAAGGTCGGCGGCGGCTTCGATCCCCACCGAGAGCCGGACGAGGTCGAGCGGGGCTGCGAACGGCGAGTCGGCGGTCGAGGCATGGGTCATCCGGCCCGGGTGCTCGATCAGGCTCTCGACGCCGCCCAGACTCTCCGCCAGCGCCCAGATCCGCGTCCGCTCGACGATGTCGACCGCCCGCTGCTCGGAGCCGGCCAGGAACGAGACCATCCCCCCGAATCCGGACATCTGGCGGGCGGCGATCGCGTGCCCGGGGTGCCCGGGCAGCCCGGGGTAGAGCACGTGCGGGACATCGCCGCGGCCGCCCAGGAACTCGACCACCGCTGCGGCGTTCTCGCAGTGCGCGCGCATGCGCAACGACAGGGTCTTCAGCCCACGCAGGACGAGCCAGGCGTCAAACGGGCCGGGCACCGCGCCGAGCGAGTTCTGGAGGAAGCGGAGCTGCTCGGCCAGCCCGTCGTCGGATGTGGCCGCGAAGCCGCCGACGAGGTCGGAATGGCCCCCTAGATACTTGGTCGTGGAATGGACGACCAGGTCGGCGCCGAGCTCGAGCGGCCGCTGCAGCGCCGGCGACGCGAAGGTGTTGTCGACCACGAGGATCGCCCCCGCCGAATGCGCCGCGGTCGCCGCGGCCGCGATGTCGACCACGTTCAACAGCGGGTTGGTGGGGGTCTCGATCCAGACCAGGGCCGTCCCCTCGGGCAGCCGCCCGGCCAGCCCCTCGTTGCACTCCGCGGCCGAGACGTACTGAAAGCGGTAGCCCTTTGGCTCGAACACCCGTGAGAAGAGCCGGTAGGTGCCTCCGTAGACATCGTTCACCGAGACCACCGGCCGGCTCGGGTCGATGAGGTGCATGACCGTGGTCGCCGCCGCCATCCCGGACGCATAGGCGATGCCGTGGTGGGCGCTCTCGAGCGATGCCAGGCACTGCTCCAGCGCCCGCCGGGTCGGATTCGCGGTGCGCGAGTAGTCGTAGCCGTCCTTCAGCTGGCCGACCGCCTCCTGGGCGTAGGTCGACGTCTGGTAGATGGGCACCGTCACCGCCCCGGTCGAGGGATCCGGCTCCTGACCGGCGTGAATCGCTCGCGTCTCGAACTCCATCGGCGCAGCTTAGTCACCACGCGGGTGCGAGCTCGAGCACCCTGGCCAGCCGCTCCAGCGCCCGTTCCGCCGGCGCCGTCGAGCGCCGCCCGCGCTCCGGGTGGTAGGCCAGCATGACCAGCCGGCCGGCGGCCCGGTCGGCGCGAACGTCGGCCCGGCCGACCACCCGGTCGCGGTCGACGAGCGGCAGCACGTAGTAGCCGTAGCGGCGCTCCGGTTGCGGCTTGTAGACCTCGATCAGGTGGTCGAAGCCGAGGATGCGGCGGGCGAACTGGCGATCCCAGAGCAGGTTGTCGAAGGGCGAGATGAACGTCGCGCCGGCCGGCTCCGGCGGCTCCATCACGCCCACCGGCAGCAGCACCAGTGGCCCGCCGTCGCCGACCGCGACCCGCTGCAGAAGGCCGTCGGCGATCAGACCGTCGAGGTGCGGGCGAACCCGCGCGACGCCTCCACGCAGCCGCCAGTGCTCGACCACCCCGGCCTCGGTCAGCGCGCCGCGGGCGGCCACCGCCCGCAGGCAGAGGCGGCGGAGGTACTCGGCCTCCGACGGCACCGCCGCTCCCAGGTACTCGTCGGGGATCACCCGCTCGGGCAGGTCGTACAGGCGCTGGAACCCTTGCCGCCCGGCGACCACCAGCCGTCCGGCCGACCACAGCGCCTCCAGCATGCGCTTGGCCGGCTTGTTCAGTTGCCACATCCCGCCGCTGCCCTTGCCCTCGAAGTGCCGCGAGCCGAGCGCGCCCTGCTCGCGGATGCTTCCCAGCACCTGATCGGCAAGCTCCGGCTCGCGGTCGATCAGGTTGCCCCACCACGGATGTGCGCCCGCCGAGGCGACCATGCGGTAGCGGTGCAGGGGCCAGTCGGCGATCGGCAGCAGGCACGCCTCGTGGGCCCAGTACTCGAAGAGCCGCCCCTGCTCGAGCAGCCGCGAGACCGTTCCCCGGGGATAGCGGCCGGCACGGGAGGTGATCGCAAGGCGATGGCTCCGCTCGACGGCCGAGATCGAGTCCAGCTGCACCGCGGACAGCCGGCCAACCACGTCCTCGACCTCCCGTGGCCGAGCCTGACGGAAGCGCGCTGCGTAGCCCTGGGCGGCGATCAGGTGCCGTCGCAGATCCCGCACCGGGATGGTGCGGGCGGCGGTCGCCGATGCGCCGATTTCAGGACCCGTTCCGGCGGTCTGCCAGGTACTCCAGGAGATCGCTGCGGGTCAGCATCCCGGCCGGCCGGCCGTCGTGGGCCACCACGACCGCCGGGCTGCCCCGCGTCAGGTCGGCGAACACCCGGTCGACCGACTCCCGGTCCTCGACCGTCGCGAGCGGCGGCTGCATCGCCTCGACGACGTCCTCCTCGAGCGCGTCCGGGTGGCGGAACACGCGGTCGAGCAGGCTACGCTCGTGCAGCGAGCCCATGACGTCGGCGAACGACTCGGCCGGCGACTGCCGCACCACCGGCAGCTGCGAGATCGAGTAACGCTGCATGAGCTGGATCGCCTCGCCGATCCGGCGCCCGGCCTCGATCACCACCAGCCCGGGCAGCTCAGCGTGCTCCCGCCGGGCATGTCGCAGCACCTCGGCCACGGTCGGCGCCGGCGCCGCACGCTCCACGAAGCCGTGCTCCAGCATGTAGTTGTCGTCGTAGAACTTGCTCAGGTAGGCACGGCCGGAGTCGGGGACGAGCGTGACCACGGTGGCGCCCCCGCCCAGGCGTCCGGCCACCTGGAGCGCCGCGTGCACCGCGGTTCCCGCCGAGCCGCCGACCAGCATGCCCTCTTCCCGGGCCATCCGGCGGGCGGCCAGGAACGAGTCGCGGTCGGACACCGTCACGTACTCGTCGATCAGCGACAGATCCATGGTCTGCGGGTAGAAGTCCTCGCCGATCCCCTCCACCAGGTAGGGGTGGACGTCGTCGGGCTGCGAGTAGATCGAGCCCTCGGGGTCGGCACCGACCACCAGCAGATCCGGCTTACGCTCCTTCAGGTAGCCGGCAGTCCCGCTCAGCGTGCCGCCGGTGCCGAGGGCCACCACCAGCGCGTCCAG
Organism: Gaiellales bacterium; assembly: GCA_036273335.1. Taxonomy (GTDB): domain Bacteria; phylum Actinomycetota; class Thermoleophilia; order Gaiellales; family JAICJC01; genus DASUHT01. The sequence goes on from DASUHT010000065.1 coordinate 15,360, forward strand.
CTCGCCGTTCGTCTGCTCCCAGATCTCCGGCCCGGTGCTCTCGCGGTGCGCCGTCGGGTTGGCCATGTTCGAGTACTGGTCGGGCTTGAATGCGCCCGGGATCTCCTCGGCCAGCCGGTTGGACACCGAGTAGTAGCTCTCCGGCGACTCGGGCTCGACGGCCGTCGGGCAGATGATCACCTCGGCGCCGTAGGCGCGCAGCAGCGCGATCTTCTCGTGGCTCATCTTGTCCGGCATGACGAAGATGCAGCGGTAGCCCTTGATCGCCGCCGCCATCGCCAGGCCGACGCCGGTGTTGCCCGAGGTCGGCTCGACGATCGTCCCGCCCGGCCGCAGCAGGCCCTCCCGCTCGGCCGCCTCGATCATCGGCAACCCGATCCGGTCCTTGACCGACCCGCCCGGGTTCATGTACTCCAGCTTGGCGACGACCGTGGCGTCCAGGCCGGCGGTCATCCGCTGCAGCCGCACCAGCGGCGTGTTGCCGATCAGCTCGAGGATCGTGGGGTACCGGGCGGCCACCGCCGGGCAGTCTAATCGGCGTGCTGCCACTCAGGCAGGCGCAAGAAATCGTTCCACTGCGCCGTCCAATTAGACTGGTCCGATGGATGATCGTGCCAATCGTGACGATCCTGGCCGGCGCGCGCGAAAGACGGTGACCGTCGTCTTCGCCGACCTGGCCGGCTCGACCGCGCTCGCGGAGCGCCTCGACCCGGAGTCCCTCGATCACGTGCTGGCCTCCTATTACGCGCACATGCGTGGGGTGCTGGAGCAGCACGGCGGCACGGTCGAGAAGTTCATCGGAGATGCCGTCGTCGGGGTCTTCGGAGTCCCGACCCTGCACGAGGACGACGCGCTGCGCGCGATCCGGGCGGCGATTCAGATGCGCGACCAGCTGCCCGAGCTGAACGCGTCGTTGGAGGAGCGGTTCGGCGTCGGCCTGAGCGTGCGCATCGGGATCGGCACGGGCGAGGTGGTCAGCGATCGCCAGTCGGCCGGCCATGCGCTGGTCGCGGGTGGTGCCGGCAACCTGGCCGCCCGCCTGCAGGCGGCGGCTCCCACCGGTGAGATCCTGATCGCCGCGGCCACCCGGCGCCTGGTCTCGGGCGCCGTGCGACTGGAGCCGCAGGCGACGCTCGAGCTGCGCGGGGTGTCCGGCCGGCGGCGCACCTGGCGGGTCGTCCAGGAGCGCCCGCAGCCGGCGCTCGCCCGCCCGGGGGGTGCAATGGTTGGGCGGCGTCGCCAGCTTCGCGCGCTGCACCGCCGGGCCGAGCTGGCGTTCGAGCGGGAGCGGCTGACCGGCATCCTGATCGTCGGCCAGCCGGGTGTCGGGAAGTCGCGGCTCGTCCGCGAGCTCGTCGCCGAGCTCGGCGACGACGCTCGGGTCGCGGTCGGCCGCTGCCTCCCGTACGGCGACGGCGTCACCTACTGGCCGCTGGCGGAGATGACCCGCGGGCTGACCGGCGGGCTTGACCGGGAGCGAGTGTCGCGGCTGCTGGGCGGCGGCGAGCGGGCGGAAGCGGCCGCCGCGACGCTTGCCGCCGCGGTCGGCGGCACCGGCAGCACGGCGACTGCGCAGGAGGTGCAGTGGGCGTTCCGGCTCCTGCTCGAGGCCGCATCGCGGCGGCGGCCACTGGTGGCCGTGTTCGACGATGTGCACTGGGCGGATCCGGCAATGCTCGACCTGATCGAGTACCTCGCAAGCTACGCGGGCGTTGCCCGGGTACTGCTGGTCTGCCTCTCCCGCCCCGATCTGCTGGATCACCGGCCCGCGCTGGCGACGGTCTTCGGCCGCGGCGGCGTCGTCCGCGTTGAACCGCTATCTGCCGCTGAATCGGCGCGGCTCCTGCGCGGCCTGGTCGCGCGCCGCCGCCTGCAGCTCGGCCGCGAGGAGATCCTCGCCCGCGCCGAGGGGAACCCGCTCTTCCTGAAGCACTACGTGGCACTCCGGGCCGACGACCCCGCGGGGCGGCCGCCGCCTACGATCCAGGCGCTCCTGGCCGCGCGCATCGACGCTCTGCCTGCCGGCGCCAGGCGGGTCGCAGGCGCGGCCTCGGTCGAGGGCCGTGGCTTCCACCGCGGGGCGCTGGAGGCGCTGGTGGGGGCCGACACCGACGTCGACGCCGCCCTCGAGGAGCTCACTCGCCGTGAGCTGATCCGGCCCGGCCGTTCGGGGTTCCCGGGCGACGAGGGCTACCGGTTCGCGCACATCCTCGTCCGCGACGCGTCGTACGAGCTTCTCGTCAAGCAGGCGCGAAGCGATCTCCACGCGCGCTACGCGGACTGGCTCGAGAGCCGCGACCCGATCGGGCGCGAGCTGGACGAGATCGTCGGCTACCACCTCGAGCGGGCCTTTCGCTACCGCGTCGAGCTGGGGCAGGCGCGGGTTGACGATCCTGGCGACCAGCTCGCCCGGCGCGCGTCGGCGCGGCTGCGGGCAGCCGGCCGACGGGCGGCGCTCGCCGGCGACCGGTCGGGGGCGTCGCACCTGCTGCGGCGGGCCGTCGAGCTGCGGCCGGCTGAGGACGGGGAGCGCGCCGATCTGTTGATCGACCTGGGCGGGGTGCTTCGCGAGGAGGGGCTGCTGACCGAGGCCGAGTTGGCGCTGGCGGCGGCGATCCGGCTGGCGGCGAGCAGCGGCGATACGGCCATGGATGCCCGGGCGCAGGTCGAGCGCCTGCTGGCCCGGGTGCAGGTCGATCCGGATCGAGTGGCCAGGCTCGCCGAGCGCAACGGCGCCCGACTGGAGCTGGCGTTGGAGAAGGCGGGGGACCGGGCGGGGATGGCAAAGCTCTGGCACCTGCGCGCGCTGCTGGCGTGGATCCGGGCGCGTAGCGCCGAGGCAGAACAGGCGTGGCGGCGGGCGGCCATCGAGGCCGAGCTTGCCGGCGACCAGCGGATGTTCGACGACGCGGCCGGATGGGAAGCGTCCTCGATGTACAGCGGCCCGACCCCGGTCGACGCAGCGATCGAGCGCTGCCTGGTGATCGTCGCAGGCCTCTCCACCAACCGTTGGGCGGCCGCGCTCGCCCTGCTGCCGCTCGCGGGCCTGCGGGCGATGCGCGGGGAGCTGGATGCGGCGGTCGCCCTGGTCGACGAGTCGCGAACGGCCCTGGCCGAGTTCGGGCCGACGCTGGATGGCGCCTGCATCCATCCGGCCGAGGTGACGGTGCTGGTGCTGCGCGGCGACCTGGCCGCTGCCGAGCGCCGTCTGCGCGCCTCGTGCCGGGAGCTGGACCGGATGGGCGAGCGGGCGGTGCTGGCGTCCACGGAAGGTTATCTGGCGCAGGTGCTGCTCGCCCAGGGACGGATCCGCGAGGCCGGTCGGTCGGCGCGGCGCTGCCGCGACCTGGCCGCGGCGGGCGACGTCTCGGCGCAGGTGCTCTGGCGCCAGGCCCAGGCCAGGGTGCTGCTCGCCGGCGACCGCCTGGCCGCTGCCGAGCAACTCGCCCGCGACGCGGTCGAGCGGGCGGAGCGGACCGACTGGCTCGGCCTGCGCGCGCGGGCGTTGACGGATCTGGCGATCGTCCTGGCCGCCACCGGGTCGAGCGATGAAGCGGCCGGGATGCGCGGCCGTGCCGCCGAGGCGTGGCTGCGCAAGGGCGGCAGCGTCGGTGCCGCTACGGCGGAGGCCGGGACGAGCCCGGCGCCGCCCGTTGGCATATGAGACGATCGCCACTCACTCAGCGGAGGTGGCGTGATGGCAATGGGAGCGAGGTTCAGCGACGAGCTGGACTGGACGGGCAAGACGCTGGAGGTGTGTGGGCCGGCCACCTTCGATGACGACACCCTGATGATCGAGGTGCTGTCGTTCACGATCACGGACGCGACTGGGAGGACGGTGACCCAGGTCTGCAATCCGCCGGCGCGCGCGGTTCCGGGCGTGAACAACAACATGTGGGAGTCGGAGATCCCGAACGCGAAGGGAAAGCTTGTGTCCGGCAAGGCTCAGGGGCAGGGGAGCGCGCTGGCGATTATGCGAGGCCAGCCGGCCCAACACTTCACGTGGCATCAGGGACTACCCGCCGACCCCGATCCACTGCTCAGCATCGCCTGACCAGGAGGTTTCGCAGTGGCAATGGGCGCACGCTTCGACAGCCCCCTCGAGCGCCAGCCAAACGGCGCGCTGGAGGTCTGCGGTCCCGTGCGGTTCGGCGTCGACGGCATGATGTTCGAGCTGCTTCGCTTCGAGATCACCGACAACACCGGCAAGCGGGTGGAGATCGTCTGCAACCCGCCGGTCCGGGCACGGCACGGGGAGATGTGGGAGTCCGGCATCCCTGCCGCAAAGGCGCGCCGACTGGTGACGGGAAAGGGTGCCAGCGGCAAGGGGCGGGGGAGGATGCACACGCGCGACGGCAAGTCGGTGCCGATCCGCTGGAAGAGCGGGGACCTCGAGATCGAGTAGCGGTCTAGGAGTCCAGGAAGTAGAACTGGCGCCAGGCATCCCACCAGGTGTCTGCGGTGGAGCGGATGGTGCGCCCGTCGACGACCTCGACTATTCGCTGGTGGCGGTACTTCTCGGAGTGGTCGCTCGTGCCCAGCGCGATCTCGATCGTGCAGGGGCTGCCGGGGTCGTAGGGGGCGACCGCCGTGAGGTTGCGTATCGCCGTCGATGCGCCCTCCTCGATCATCGCCCGGGCCACGGCGGGGGTCTTGTGGCGGGCGCTGAAGCGGCCCAGGCTGCGCTTGACGGCGACCGTCGTCAACCCTTCGCCGAGCAGCTCCCGGCTCTCCCGGCAGACCGCCTCGTCGCCGGTCACCATGAGTACCGGGCAGCCCCAGGTGCCGCACAGGGCGGCGTTGATCCCCACCTCGCCGACCAGCCGGCCGTTGAAGCTCAGGCTGTGCCAGTCGGTGCTGGAGACGGTGTGGTTCATCCCGCCGTCCGGCGTGCCGGCCATCGCGTGCATGCCGACGAAGAGGGCGGCGTCGCAGCCAGCCTCGAGCGCCTCTGTGTACTCCGTCCACTCGCTCTGGACGACGAACTCGCAGGCCGGGTCGAGCAGGTCGGGGATCAGCGAGTTGAATGACCACTCCCGGCCCGCGCCGTGGCAGTCCATGACGACGATCTCGGTGGCGCCGGCGGTGCGCGCGCCGCGCACGGCAGCGTTGATCTCCTCGGTGTACAGGCGCCGCCCCTCCTCGTACATCGGCTCGCCGCCGGACACCGCTCCCCAGTTGGAGATCCCGGCCACGCCTTCCATGTCGCTGATCACGTGCACCCGCATGCGGCGGGCACTCTACCGTGCAAGTCCGCAAACTGCGCGGAAAACGTGGTTGCACGCGGGTTGGCAGTCCTCTACCTTCACTCCTGCGCCGCCCAGGGCAGCCGAGTAGGACGAATCCGGGCGGAGGGACAGTAGGGGTGACCCGAAAGTTTCTTCGCCCGGTGGACGAAAGGTCAGCCGGGGCGGCGAACCTTTTTCTCCGCCTGATGAAACGCCGAGGTCGGTCCCCGGTCTTTCATCTAGACTCGCCGCCATGAAGATGCGAGCCGCGGTTCTCGAGGAGTTTGGAACGCCGCTGGTGGTGCAGGAGATCGACCTGGCCGAGCCGCAGGCCGGCGAGGTGCTGGTGCGACTGCACGCCTGCGGGGTCTGTCACACCGACCTGTACACGGCCTCCGGTGCCGACCCGTCCGGGTATTCCCCGACGGTGCTCGGTCACGAGGGCGCCGGGGTGGTCGAGCAGGTCGGCGAGGGTGTGGCATCGGTCGCGCCGGGCGATCACGTCGTCACGCTGTTCTCGCCCCAGTGCCGGGAGTGCATCCACTGCCGAAGCCCGAAGACCAACCTCTGCCTGGCGATCCGCGACCAGCAGGGAAAGGGCTACCTGCCCGACGGCACCGCCCGGCTCTCCCGGGACGGCGAGCCGATCCGCCACTTCATGGGCACCTCCACCTTCGCGGAGTACACGGTGATGCCGGAGATCGCCCTGGCCAAGATCTCGCCCGACGCGCCCCTCGACCGCGCCTGCCTCTTCGCCTGCGGCCTGAGCACCGGGCTCGGCGCCGCGATCAACACCGCGGCCGTCGAGCCGGGATCGACCTGTGTCGTCTTTGGCGCCGGCATGGTCGGCCTGGGAGCCGTCGCCGGCTGCCGGCTGCAGGGCGCCGAGCGGATCGTCTGCGTCGACCTGTCGCCGGACCGCCTGGAGCTGGCGCGTGGGCAGGGGGCGACCGAGGTCATGGTGGGCGGCGACGACGCCGTCGAGCGGATCGTCGAGATGACCGGCGGATTCGGAGCCGATTACACGTTCGAGGCGACCGGCAATGTGCGCGTGATGCGCCAGGCGGTCGAATCGGCACGCATGGGCTGGGGGCTGTGCACGGTGGCCGGCGTCGCCGGCCGCGGCGAGACGCTGGACATCGTGCCCCGCTTCCTGATCACCGGCCGCCGGGTCGCCGGCTCGTCGTTCGGCGGCGTCAAGGGCCGGGACGGCGTCCCCGAGCTGGTCGATCGCTGGCTGGCCGGGGAGATCGACGTCGATCCCTTCCTGTCCCACCGGATCACCCTGGACGACGTGAACCGCGGGTTCGAGCTGATGGAGGCCCAGGACGGCATCCGCAGCGTGATCGAGTTCGCCTAGGCGAGAACGCCGGCGATCCGCGCGCGCAGGCCGGCCGCGTCCAGGCCGAGCGCCCGGTCGTGCTCCTGCGGCGATCCGTACTCGCGCACCAGCCGGCGGGGGACGCCGATGAACTCGAAGCGGGCCGGCCGGTCGGCCAGCGCGGGGACGACCTGCGGCGCCAGCGTCCCCTCGTGGAAGGGCTCCACGGTGATCAGTCGGGTGACGCCCGCGGCCACCTCGCGCAGCGCTCGCCGGTCGATCGGCGCCGCGGTCGCGGTGTAGAGCACCCGGACGTCGAGATCCGCGGTTGCCTCGAGCACGCGTCCGAGCATCGGGCCGATCGCCAGTACCGCCGTTTCGCCGCCGGCTCGCAGGGACCGCACCTGGGCCGGCCCGGCCGGCGCCGGCTCCGGGTTGTGCACCGCCTGCAGCCGCATGTAGGTCAGGACACCGTCGCCGACGGTCGCCCGCAGAAGCGTGTCGACCTCGGCCGGGTGGCCGGGCACGAGCACCCGCATGCCGGGGATGGTGAGCATCGCCTGGACATCGCCCGGCGCATGGTGAGTCGTTCCCTCGACGCCGTAGTCGAACGAGCCGCCGGTGCCGATCAGTGTGGCGCCCAGCTCCTGGTTCCCCAGGTCGAGCTTCACCTGCTCCAGCGCGCGCTCGGCGAGGAATGGCGCGATGGTGTGGGCGACCGGGTGGAAGCCCTCCATCGCGAACCCGGCGGCGACGCCGACCATCGTCGCCTCCATGATGCCGACATTGACGATCCGCCCTGGGTCGTGGGCGAATGCGGGCGCGAAGTACTCGACGCTGATCTCGCTGAGGACGACGGCGATCCGGTCGTCGTGCGAGAACAGGTCGCACACCGTGTCGGCCGCCTGCCTGCGCATCGTGACGCTCATTCGGGCACGTCCGGGATGTCGGCGACGACGGCGGTCGGGCCGCCCGCCGGCGGGCGGGCGAGGGCGCCGGCGAGGGCGCCGTGGTCGCGCCCGGAGATCGCGCGGGCATCCCAGCCGAAGGCGCCCAGCTTGCCGTCCAGCGACGTCAGCGAGAGCGTGCTGGAGTGGTTGTCGACGACCACCAGGGTGAGGTTGTCCAGGCCGAGTTGCGGCGCCAGCAGGATCGACTCCCAGTTCGACCCCTCGTTCAGCTCGGCGTCGCCGGTCAGCACCACCACCCGAGGCTCCACGATGCCCTTCGCCCGCAGCGCCAGCGCCGTCCCGACCGCCAGGGCGAGGCCGTGGCCGAGCGACCCGGTCGATGCCTCGACGCCGGGAACCAGCGTCCGGTCGGGATGTCCGCCGAGCGGGTTCCCCCAGGTCATGAAGCCGGGCATCCACGTCTCCGGGAAGAACCCGCGCAGGCAGAGCACGGCGTAGAAGGCGGCCGGCCCGTGCCCCTTGCTGAGGATGAACCGGTCGCGCCCCGGCCAATCCGGCCTTGCCGGGTCGACCCGCAGCACTTCCCCGTAGAGCACCGCCAGCACGTCCAGCGTCGAGTAGCTGGACGCCTCATGCTTCTCATCTCCCGTGGCCAGCGCCGCCAGCCGCACGATCTCCTGTCGATCCATCGTCATTTCCCTATATAGTCATATCACGAAATGTTCGGCTATGCTGGAATCGTGAGGACAGAGATCGCACCCGACGCCCGGCGCATGAAGGCGCTCGGCCACCCGGTTCGGCTGGGCATCGCCATCCGTCTGGCCGAGACCCCGGAGACCTGCGCATGCGATTTCGCCGACGTCTTCGGGGTGAGCCAGCCGACGGTCAGCGAGCACCTGCGCGTGCTCCGTGACGCCGGCCTCGTGACCACCCGCCGCCGCGGCACACAGATCTGCTACTCGCTCGATCTGGACGCCATGGCCGAGCTGCGCGGGCTCCTCGAGCGGCTGCAACCGGCTGCCTAGACCGCCTCGGGTGACAGGTGCGGAGGCCGGCTCAGCGGTCGGCCGAGCGGCGGAAGAGCCTCCGCCAGCCCTGCGGCTCGTCGGCCGTCCGGGCAAGCTCGCGCAGGGGCGTCAGGTCGACCGGATCCGGCCGTCCGACTCCGCCCATGATCCGTTCCACCCGGGCCAGGTTGGCCGAGTCGATGTCGATGTACTGGGCGCCGACGACGGCGCGGCCGTCCTTCCCCGACTCCCTGACCGACGCCACCCGCACCTCGGCCTCAAACTCTTCGCTGAAGAAGCGGCCGCGGAAGATCAGCCGGTCGCCGCGGCGCAGGGTTCGGCTTGTCGCGAAGCCGACCCCACTGCTTGACAGGTCGGTGACGGTGCCGTCCACGCGGTCGCCGTCGACGACGTTCTGGCAGTTGACGGCGATCAGCCAGGCGACGCCACCGGCGGGCACCCGCACCGAGCCGCGTCGTGACCGGTCGAGCCCGACCCGCACCGCCCGCATCCAGACGCTGGCCAGCTGCTGGCTGTGAAACTCCGCCGACTCGATTCGCAGCGAGATCGCCCACGGCCGTTCGTCGTCGCCGACGACCCGGCCGATGAGGGTCATGCCCGGTGACACCTTGAGCCGAGGCGCGGTCGCCCGCACCCGGGTTCCGTCGATCTCCAGGGCGTAGACGCTCAGCCGGCCACCACCCTCGACCTCCAGCTCCTGGCTGGGAGACGAGAAGAGGCGAGTAACGGCCAGGCTCGGGATGAGGCGAGGCATCGCAGTTCCTATCGGCGCGGACGCGCGGGTTCATGAGCGGTAGGGGGACCGGTGCCGCGGGCGGTGCCCGGCCTCTACACTGCGGCCTGCCGCCTGGCGGAGGGCCCGTCGTTGACGCATGGCCCGGGGCGGCTCGAGGCTCCTCCCGCAGCAGGTCCGGTGAACAGCGGACCCGCCCTGCCTGCCTGGAACCATGGCCGTTCAGCGGGCAGTGACCCTGTCGTCCAGTAAGGAGAGAAGGCCCTGCGTATCAGGACACTCGCCGCGCTGATGCTCGCGGCAACAACGCTCCCAGCATCGACCACGATCCCGGCCGCGTCGGCGGCAGCCGTCGCCAGCGGGCCGGCCCCCAACCCGCACGTGCTGCGCGAGAAGATCGCCCACAACCGCGCCCTGGCGGTGCACCGCGGGATCTGGCTGGGAATCCTCCTCCGGCATGGTCACGCCGAGCGGCACACGAGCTCGCCGGTGGCCCTGGCGGCGCTTCTGCACCGCTGGAAGCATCGCCGGATTGCGTTCGGGCGGGCGCTGCACAGGCGGGCCGGCGTCTATCAGGCGCTGCTCTGCATCCATCGCGGTGAGGGCGCCTGGACGGCGTACTCCTCCGCCGGCCCGTACTACGGCGGGCTGCAGATGAATCGCGGCTTCGAGCTCGCGTACGGCGCGGAGTTCGTGCGCCGCTTCGGTGACGCGCAGCACTGGAAGCCCGGGTTGCAGGTCGCCGTCGGCTACCGGGCGGTGCGTCGGGTTGGCTTCTCGCCCTGGCCGGCGACGCGCCTCGGCTGCGGCGTGTGACGTCCGACACCGGGTGGCGGCGGGAATTTGACACAGAAGTGAGTATTCACTAACGTCCGGCAGTCATGGTCATCGAACGAACACGGCTGTCGGCTGCGGATCGCCGTGCGGCGATTCTCGCCGCAGCGCAGCGGGAGTTTGCGATCCGTGGCTACCACGGGGCGGCGACCGCAGAGATCGCCCGCGGCGCGGGCTGCTCGGAGCCGATGCTGTACAAGCACTTCCCGTCCAAGCAGGCGCTCTTCGCCGCGGTCCTCGCGGACGCCGGCGCCCGCATGGGCGAGCGAGTGGCGCGGATCGTCGAGGACGCAGAGAACCCCGTTGACGCCTGGATCGAGCACATTGCCACCAGGGCCACGCGGGATCCCGAGATCATCGAGCTGATGCGGCTGCGCATGCTGGCCGTGTCACTGGCCGACGTGCCCGAGGTGCGGGCGGCGATCGCCGCAAACACCGCCGTCATGCGCGAGCGGATGGTCTCGATCCTTGCCCGCGCCCGTGAGAGCGGCTACGTGCGCGACGACGTCGACCTTGAAGCTGCGGCCTGGCTCTGGTTCGGGCTCACCCTGGCGGGAGGCTTCGCCCACGCAATTGATCCGGACGCGGCGGCGGGCAACTGCACCCTCATGGCGCGCACCTTTGCCACTCTGCTTCGACCCGAACGATGCGACATCGAGGAGTCCTGATGATGCACGACCACTCAAATCACAAGTGGTGGACCCTGTTCGCCATGTGCTTTGCCCTGTTCATGATCATGCTCGACAACACGATTGTGAACGTCGCGTTGCCGTCGATCCAGCGCGCACTCAATCCGAGCCCGGCGAACCTCGAGTGGACGATCAACGCCTACGTCCTGTCGTTCGCCGCGCTGATCCTGCTTGGCGGCAAGCTGGGTGATCGCTTCGGCCGCAAGCGCATGTTCGTCGTCGGGCTGATCATCTTCACCGCCGCATCCGCCGCCTGTGCCGGCGCGACGACCGACACCCAGCTGATCGTCGCCCGGGCGGTCCAGGGCACCGGAGCGGCGCTGCTGAATCCGCTCTCGCTCTCCATCCTGGTCGCCGCCTTCCCGCGCAAGCAGCTGCCGACGGCGATCGGCGCCTGGGCCGGCATTTCCGGCCTCGGCCTGGCGATCGGCCCGCTGCTGGGCGGCTTCCTGGTTGAGCACTACTCCTGGTCGGCCGTCTTCTGGGTCAACGTGCCGGTCGGCATCATCGCCGTCGGGGTCACCCTGTGGGCCGTCATCGAGTCCCGCGACCCGACCAGCCACAGCCTGGACCTCGTCGGCACCCTGCTCGTCACCTCGAGCCTCTTCCTGCTCACCTTCGGCCTGATCAAGACGACGTCGCACGCGTGGCTCTCTGCCTACACCCTGTCCTTCCTGATCGGCGGGGCGGTGCTGATGGGACTGTTCGTGCTCTGGGAGAGCCGCCATCACGACCCGATGATCCCGCTCGACTTCTTCCGCCGGCGGGCGTTCAGCGTGTCGAACATCATCATCACGCTGGTCGGCGTCGGCCTCTTCGGGATCATCTATTTCCTCACCCTGTACTTCCAGAACGTCAAGGGCTACTCGCCGCAGGAGGCGGGCGTCCGCTCGCTGCCGCTGACGATGATGATCCTGGTCGTCGCGCCGCTGGGTGGCCGCATGGTGAACCGCGTCGGGCCGCGGGCGCTGATGACCGTCGGCATGCTGCTGGCCTCGGTGGGCCTGTTCGGGCTCAGCCGCCTGCACGTCGACTCGTCCTACAACATGATCTGGCCCTTCCAGATCATGATGGGCACGGGCATGGCGCTGACCATGCCGTCGGTCTCGTCGACCGGGATGGCCGCGGTCGACCAGGCCAAGGCCGGCATCGCCTCCGGGGTGATCAACGCATCCCGCCAGGTCGGTGGCGCGATCGGCGTCGCCCTGCTGGGCAGCGTCGGCGCCACCCTGGCCGCGAACAGCTGGCACAGCTTCGTCTCGTCGCAGGTGCCGGCGCCGGCTCAGAGCGCGGCGCTCAGGCTGACCCCGCTCGTCCAGGGCGGCCGCGCGCGCGCGATCGACCAGCTGCCGGTGCCGCACGCGACCGCGCTGGCGGACCAGGCGCTGCTCTCGTTCCAGCACGGCGTCCGAGGTGCCTTCTTCGTGGGCGCATGCCTGCTCTTCGCGGCGGCCGTGGTGGCCTTCGTCGGCCTGCGCAGCGTGCCTGCGCCGCAGCAGGCGGAGGCGCCGGCCAGAGCTGCCGTCGAGGCCTGAGCGTATTGAAGGAGCACCGGGGTCAGACCCGGTGCTCGATCGCGGCCAGCAGCTCGATGCGGTTCCCGAAGGGATCGGCGGTGTAGAACCTGCGGACATCCCGCCAGCGGTCGTCCCAGGTCACCTCGCCACCGGCCGCCGCGACCCGCTGGGCGGCAGCGTGCAGATCATTGACCGCGAATGCCGGATGGGCCTTGCGGGCCGGGGCGAACGGTCGCTCGACGCCGAGGTGCAGCCCCTCCTCGAACCAGACCCCGCCGGTCGCCCGCATCGCCTCTGGCTTCGCCTGCTCGGTGAGCCCGAGCACGCCCGCATAGAACCGTCGCGCCGTATCCTCGCCGCCCTCCGGAATCGCAACTTGGACGTGGTGCAGGCTCGACACGCGGTGGATGCTATGGCATGGTGTCGGCGATGCCCGACGGCTCCCCGACCTGGCGACTGGCGCCACCGCGCACGCCGGCGGTCAGCCGGCGCGGGATGGTTGCCACGTCCAGTCCGCAGGCCGCGCTGGCGGGCCTGGCCGCGCTCGAGCGCGGCGGCAACGCCTGCGACGCGGCGCTCGCGGCGGCGGGCATGCTGGCGGTCTGCGAGCCGAACCAGTGCGGGCCCGGCGGCGATCTCTTCGCCATCGTCCTCCAGGACGGCCGGCCGCCGGTGGGGTTGAACGCCTCCGGCCGCTCGCCGGCCGATCCCGCGGACGCACTGCCCCAGGAGTTCGGGCCGACCAGTGTCACCGTCCCCGGCTGCGTCGCCGGCTGGGCCGACCTCGCCGGCCGCTACTCGCGGAGGGGGCTGGAGGCAGCCCTGGAGCCGGCCGTCCTGGCCGCCGAGTCGGGCGTCGTCATCGCGCCCCGGGCGGCGTCCCTGTGGCGTGCGGCGCATGCCGAGCTGGACGGCGCCGCCGCCGCGTGCTTCGAGCTGCGCGATCCGTTCACGAACCCCCCGATCGCCCGGGCCCTGCGCGCCGCGGGCGACGGGTCGTTCTACACCGGGGCGGTCGGCGAGGCAATCGCCTCGGTCTGCTGGCTCTCGGCCGACGACCTGGCGGGGCACCGAAACGACTGGGTCGAGCCGATCCCGTTTCGCTTCGGCGACCACACGCTGCTCGAGCTCCCGCCCAACGGCCAGGGATCGATCGCCGGCTGGGCGCTCGAGGCACTGGCCGACGACCTTGGGCCGCCGGCCCAGGTGGAAGCGCTGGCCGACGCCTATGCGCGGGGATATGCCGGAATCGGCGGGACGGCGTACGCCTGTGCCGCGGATGCCGAGGGGATGGCGGTATCGCTGATCCAGAGCGTGTTCTACGGGTTCGGCTCGCGGCTACTCGTGCCGGGGTACGGATTCGTGCTCCAGAATCGCGGCTCCGGCTTCGTGGTCGAGCCCGGCCACCCGAACGACTTCGCTCCCGGCAAGCGGCCCTTCCACACGATCATCCCGGCGGCCCTGCTCGATGACAAGGGAAAGTGGTCGGCAGTGCTAGGTGTGACCGGCGGCCAGTTCCAGCCGCAGGGCCATGTCCAGCTGCTCGTGAACATGCTCGGCCACGGGATGGACGCGCAGGAGGCGCTGGACGCTCCCCGCTACCGCCTCGAGGAGGACGGCTCCGTGTCCCTGGAACCGCCGCTGGCGGTGCTCGCCGGCGAGTTCGGTGCGCGCACGACGCGAGTCGTCGACGACCCCGCCAATTTCGGCAATGGGCACGTGATCGCCCGGCGCCGGGATGCGCTTCTGGTCGGCGGCAGCGAGCCGCGCCGGGACGGCGCGGCGCTCGGTCTCTAGCCGGCCGCGTCGCCGCTCACCGGAGAGGGCGAAGCCGCCCGCCGATGTCGAATACCGTGGCTCCGGCCAGTGCCGGCGCGACCAATGCGGCGGTCACGCGGGCGGTGTCGGTCTCTGCGACCAGCAGGCCGCGGCGGGAGCTGTAGAAACGGACGAGTCGGCCGCCGAACACGCCCGACTTGATCGGGACCAGGCGGTCCCCGAGCAGTGCCGGCGGCACAACGCGGGTGTATGTCCAGACCGTCGTGGAGCCGTACGAGACGCGGACGGCACGGCCGCCGGTATAGCGCAGGAGCTCGATCCGGGAGAGCGCGCGGCCGGCATAGCGCGGCCCCAGCCAGAGTGCCCGCGGCCGCAACGCACGGGCCTGCTCAGGGGAGATGGAACGCGCCGAGAGCAGCCGCACCGGCCCCTGGGTGGACACCTCGCGGACGCGCGTGGATGGCGGCAGGTCAAGGGTGAATGTGCCTGCCGGCACGCTGGCGGGAGCGACGGCGGCGATCTGCTCGACGCGAATTGCCGCCACGGTGCGGCCGTCGTCCTGCCAAACGATGTGGACGGGGAGGAAGGTCGCCGAATCGAGGGTGACGACCTGGGTCACCCGGCGGGCGCCGGGAACCTCCTGCACGGGCAGCGTGAGCACGTAGTCGGCACCCCGGCGGTCGACGGCAAGGTCGCCGGGCGCCTCCGAGAGAAGCGCTCGGCGGTAGGCGACGATCGGGTCGACCGCATCCGCGCAGGCCGACGCCAGCGCCCGGCAGGACGTGGCCACCACCGCCGAATGCGATCGCGGGTCGTAGCGCGTCACCCGGCCGTGGAGTATCAGCGTCTCTTCCACTGTTCGCCCTTCGACGGTCTGCGTCCAGCGGGCTGCGCCGCCGGGAGCGAACCAGCCGGTGCGACGGGACGGCGTCACTCCGGCAACGCCCCCGGTGACCCGCTCGGTCACCGCCAGGACGGCGTGGGGGCGGATTGCCGAGATCGCCTGCGCCTGCACGTCCACCACCGGCCCGCCGGTCAGCCGGCTCGCCAGCCAGACGGCGGCGATCACCGCCGCGCAGGCGAGCACCAGCCCGCCCCCCACGCGCCGCCCACGCGGTTGCCGCCGCCGGTCGCGGGGGAGGCGCGGCCCGACCTCCGCCAGCGCCCGCTCGATCTCGGCGCCCGACACCGGCATCCGCGCGGCATCGGCCGCCCGGCTGAGCGTCCGGGCGAGCGCCAGCGCCTCCCCGTCCCCGGCGGCGTCGCCGTCCAGGATGCGTGCCAGCTGGGCGGCCGTCCGGCGGTCAGTCGACACCGAAACCCTCCTCCTCGAGTGCGGCTCTGAGCGCTCGGCCGGCACGCAGCATCGTCATCTGGCAGGCGCCGGTGCTGCGACCGGTGATACGTGCGACCTCGGCGAAGCTCCGGCCCTCGACCAGCCGCAGATGGACGACCAGCTGGTGATCGGCCGACAGCCGGCCGAGCGCACGACGGATCGCGTCGCGATCCTCGACCGGCGGCGGCTCGGCAACCGATCCGGCCCCGGCTGCCGCCCGGCGCTCCCCGCTCCGCCGGCGCTCCCGCGCCTTCAACCGGTCGCTGGCCATGTTGGCCGCCACCCGGTAGAGCCAGGCCAGCACCGGTCGCCGCCGCCAGCGCAGGCGAGGCAGGCCGCCGAGCGCCGCCACGAAGACGTCCGCCGCCACGTCCTGCGCCTCGTCGACGGACCCCAGCCGGATCGCCAGATAGCGAACGATCTCCGGGTAGTACGCCCGGAAGACGGCGTCGATGTCGGACCGCTCCGCCCGGAATGCCCGCTCGTCGACGGATGATTCCGGCACCCCGCGGTCACACGCTTCGAGGACGGCCGGGCCGCCGTCGCCGCCCCGCCTCTGCAACAACCAGTACTCCGAGGAGAGCGGCACCGGCCACGGCGAGGATCGGCAGGTGGGAGCCCCCGCCGCTCTCCGGCGGCGCCGGGGCAGTCCAGCCGGCCGCTCCGCGCATCCGGGCATCCAGCGAAGCCGGCAGCCGCCGCCAGAGGAAGCCCGGAAGCTCCAGCAGCGAGTAGCGCGGGAAGTAGTCGAGGAGGACGGCAGGCGTGTCCGACCACGGCGAGGGCGGTCGCGAGCTGAACGCGATCTGCACGATCCGGCTCTCCCAGATCCGGGTCGGCGGACGCGCCGCGGGCAGCGGCCCGAGCAGGGTCGCCGCCGCCCGCTCGCCGGGGATCGGCGTGCCATCGGCCGATGCCCGCACGTGCTGCGGTACGAACAGCGTGATCCGGCTCGCGAGCGTTCGGACATTGCGGGCGATCCGCGGCGGCAGCGAGACCCAGCTGCCCCCGCTCTCCAGAAGCCCGGCCGCCGGGACGACGTAGATCGTGCGGCCGTCGGCCGAGAACTCGGCGCGCGCCCGGAGACGCGCGAACCCCTGCAGCGGCGGCGGCCGGTGGGCGGTGCCCTGGCTTACCAGGAGCAGCAGGTTGCTCAACCCGCGCAGGTCGTTCCCCGGGACCTGCACGCACCGGCCGTCGCGCCCGCACAGCCGGGCGGTGGTCAGCTCGCCCTTGGCAATTGCGCTCGCCGGCCACAGCAGCGCCGCGGCCACGGCGGGCAGAAGGATTGCCGATCTTCGGATCATTGGCGCCTCCCGGTCGAACTCTTGCACCGTGATATCCGCTCGCGCCGCCGAAACATCACGCCGACGACCCTACCGCTCCCGGGCTCGGCGGACGCGGAGCTGCTAGGCGGCCTGGGCGGCGCCGGCCCAGATCACCCGGTCGCGGCCGCCGTTCTTGGCCCGGTACAGCGCGGAGTCGGCGGCGGCCACCAGGTCGCCGCGCTCGGTCGCGTCCTCGGGGAAGGTTGCCCAGCCGATGGAGGCGGAGGTGCGGCGCCCGGGCGCCGGTTCGACCCCCAGCCCCTTCACCGCCTCGCGGGCGCGTTGCAGCACCTCGTCGACACCGCCCCGCTCGGAGGTCTCCAGAAGCAGTGCGAACTCCTCGCCGCCCAGCCGGTAGATCCGGTCCGAGGTGCGCAGGACAGCGCGGATCGCCTCTCCGGCACGGCGCAGCACCGCGTCCCCCTCGGGGTGTCCCAGCGAGTCGTTGACCAGCTTGAAGTGGTCGAGGTCGACGATGGCCAGGGCGAACCCGAGGCCGCGGCGCTTGGACAGCCCGACCCGGCGGCGCAGCTCGGCGTCGAACGTGCGCCGGTTGGGCAGGCCGGTCAACGCGTCGTGCCCGGCCGCCAACTCCAGCTCCTCCTGGCGCAGCACCGTCCGCCAGAGCGCTCCCAGGTGGCCGAGCATGAGGTCGAGCGTGTGATGGTCGAGGTCGTCGCCCCGGCCCTCGGCGAAGCACACCGAGATGTGCAGCCCCTGGCCGGCGTTGTCGACCGGCAGCGTGATCCGGGCCAGCCCGTGCGACTCGTGGCGCGGCGCGTAGCCCTCGGCCACGCGCAGGCAGAAGGCGCCGATCGCCTCCCGCGGCGCCTGGTGGGCGAACCCGATCAGCTGGCCGCGGGTGGTCGCCTCCTTGGCCCGGTTGCTCCACTCCAGGATCGACTCCACCTGCTGGCTCCAGCGGCGCTCGCGCTCGCGCCGGGCATCGGCGGCGCCCGCCAGGCTCCATGCCTTGCGCAGCACCAGGATGCCGCCGGCGAGCAGTACGAAGAGGCCGAGCAGTGTCGTCGCCAGGCCAAGCGCGTTGGTCAGGCGCTCCGTGCGGGCGGCATCCGCCGCCTGCCTGGTCATCTGGGCGTCGAGCGCGTTGGACACCGAGGTCAGGTTGTTCTCAACTGCTCGGGCCTTCGGGTCGACTGCCGGCGGCGGCGGCGTCCGGCCGGCGAACCGGCTCGCGCTGGTGCTCTCCCAGGCGCGCACGGCGCGCGTCTGGCGAACGACGGCCGGCCAGGGACTGGATGTCCCCGCCGAGGCGGCGATGGCCTCCAGCGTCGCCGTCGCGTGCTGTGTCGCCCGGCTGTCCGCGTGGACGCGGGCCGCCTGGGCGGGGCTGCGGCCGATCTCCCAGATCAGGCGGTCCTGCACCTCCCGTTGCACCGCCAGCCGCACGTCGTCGGCCGAATGCTCCGCCGCCCGGGCGAGATGGGCCCGCCCGGCGGCGGCGTCGCTGGATCTCTGACTGATGTATCGGGCGCCGGTCATGGTGACCAGGACGAGGAGCGCTGCGGCCAGCCACACCATTCCGAACCTGCGGATCTGGGACGAGATCCGTGCAGGCGGATGCGTGCCCGACCGGTGCACATGCCCGGGGGGGACGGACTGCATACTCTCAGTCAAGCCGCAAACCGGCCGATCCGACATCCCGCTTTTTCGGTATTGCGCGGTCGGCCGGTGACTAGGGAGCGCGCCGGTCGTTCGCCAGGAAGGCGGCGTGGGTGACCGGCATGGCCAGTGCGAACAGCTGCTCGACTGCGTCGGCGTAGCGCTGGATCTCCCGCTGCGCGGTCTCCGAGTTCCGGAGCGCCACGAAGTTCATCAGGCTGCGCGCATTGACCGTCCAGTAGAACTGGGTGTAGATCGCCACCGGCAGGACGTTGCGGGCGACCTCCTTGGCGACGCCCCGGTCCAGCAGCTGCGTGTAGGTCGCGTAGGCGTGCTCGTAGACCTGCCGTTGCGCCTCTCGCGTCTCCTCGGCCAGGTCGGCGGGCAGCGGATCGAACGTGTACGCCCCGGGCTTTCCGACCTGCGTCCGCACGTCCTCGGGCGCCGGGACGTAGAACTCGGGCTCGAGCTGCGCGTAGCGCGCCGACCACTCGTTGAACGACCCGATCCGGTGCCGGGCCCACTCGCGCATGACGAAGATCGGCAGCTTCACGTGGTAGCGAAACGCGTTGTGTTCGAACGGCGTCCCGTGCCGCTCGCGCATCAGGAAGCGGATCAGCCCCTCCTCCCGCTCGGTCATCTCCTCCGAGCGCTGGGCGAACGAGACGCGGGCGGCGTTCACCACCGAGAGGTCGTCGGCCATGCAGGCGTCCAGCCGGACGAATCCGTGGTCGAGCACGGGGATCTGGTCGGTGATCTCCACGGTGGCCATGATGCCAGGGTATCGGCGTTTACGGACGGAGCAGGCGGCCGCCGTCGACGATCACGTTCTGGCCGGTCAGGTAGTCGGCCTCGACGCAGAAGCGGACGGCGAGGCTGACATCGGCGGGGTCGCCCAGGCGGCCGAGCGCGGTCTCGTCGGGGTTGCCCGCGATCCCGTCCGGCATCAGGACCGGCCCCGGAGCCACCCCGCAGACCCGCAGCCCGTCGCGGCCCCAGGCCAGCGCGAGCGCCTTGACCAGATAGATCATCGCCGCCTTGGCCGCGCCGTGAGAGGCAAACGCCGGCCACGGCTGCAGGCCGGCGACGTCGGTGATGGCGACGATCACCCCGCCGTCCGGCATCTGGCGGTGGGCGGCCTGGGCGGCGAAGAAGAACCCCTTGGCGGTGGTGTCCATGGCCGAGTCCCAGAGCGCCTCGTCGACCTCCGCCGGCTTGCGTGGTACGAAGCCTCCGGAGGCCGAGTGCACGTAGACGTCCAGGCCGCCCAGCGCCTCGTGGGCGCGGTCGACCATCCCGGCGGCCTGTTCAGCGTCGGCGAGGTCGGCGGCGAGTGCCGCCGACCGGCGTCCCAGAGCGGCGATCTCGTCGCGGGTCTCGGCGGCTCCGGCGGCCGAGGTGCGGTAGCTGACGGCGACGTCGGCGCCGCGGCGTGCCAGGTCGACCGCGATTGCCCGGCCGACGCGGTGGGCACCACCGGCTACGAGCACCCGCAGTCCGTCGATTTCGGGCATAGCGGGATATGCTAACCGGCGATGAGACGACCGATGGAACGGAGGGTGTGATGGGCTACGAAGTCCCCGATCTGCCGTACGACTACAACGCGCTCGAGCCGCATATCGACGAGCAGACGATGCGCATTCACCATGACAAGCACCACCAGGCGTACGTCGACAAGGCGAACGCCGCGCTGGAAGGCACGGAGTGGGCGGACAAGCCGGTCGAGGAGATGCTGCGACACCTCTCGTCGCTGCCGGCGGACAAGCAGGGGCCGGTGCGCAACAATGCCGGCGGCCACGCCAATCACAGCCTGTTCTGGACGATTCTCGGCCCCAACGGGGGCGGCGCGCCCTCGGGCGACCTTGCGTCTGCGATCGACTCCACGTTCGGCGGCCTGGATGCGCTCAAGCAGCAGCTGACGGACGCCGGCGTCAACCGCTTCGGATCCGGCTGGTCATGGCTGGTGGTGGAGGACGGCAACCTCAAGGTGACGTCCACGGCCAACCAGGATTCGCCGATCTCGGACGGCCAGACCCCGATTCTGGGCATCGACGTCTGGGAGCACGCCTACTACCTGAAGTACCAGAACCGCCGCCCCGACTACCTGGCGGCGATCTTCAACGTGATCGACTGGGACGCCGTCGGCCAGCGCTACGCCGCCGCTCGCTCGGCAGCTGCGACGGTCTGACCACGCATGACACGTGAGCCCCGGAGGGCGGGCGCTGCGGCGTCCGCCCTCCGCGCATCCAGGAGGGGTGGATGAGCGGGACGATCGTCTTCTTCCCGGAGGGAGCCTTCGGACCGACCAACAACTGCGTCGGGATCGGCGAGGTGCTGCGCGAGCGCGGCCACCGGGTGGTCTTCATCATCGAGGAGTCGTTCGCCGGCACGCTCGAGGCGCGTGGGTTCGAGGAGCGGCTGATGCGGCTGGCACCGCCGCCC
>DASUHT010000066.1:0-14522 GCA_036273335.1 Gaiellales bacterium
TACGGGTGGGTGTTGGTCAACCTCGATTATCCAGATTCTTGCAATGTCGCTAGCGAATCCAACGGCATGCAAATTTTTCGCCATTCGGGGTGGGGCGCGCGATGGCTGCGGGTTCGCCCTCGGCGACCGGGGAAAGGGACCACCGGAACCACAGAGGAGGCGTCTCGCGCACGCCTCGGTGCGCGAGGTGCGAACCTAGTCGAAGACGATGACGGCGCGCCCGCGCAGTCCGCCGGCACCCATCAGCAGATGCGCCGCGGCCGCCTGCTCCGGCGGCAGCTCGGCGGCCACGCGAAGCGCGATCCGCCCGTCCGAAGCCATCTCTTGCAGCTCTCGCAGCCAGTCGGTGCGTTCGAGCACGGTCGCCACCCGCACGGCGTGCACCTGGATCCCGCGTTCGACCGGCGAGTCGTCCCAGCCGCGGACGACGGCGATGCCACCGCCGTCGCGGATCGCGCCGAGAACGGTGCCGCAAAGACTGGCGGTGTCGTAGAGGCCGTCGACGCCGTCCGGGTAGCGCTCGCGGGCGGCCGCGACGAATCCGTCGCCGCGGGGCAGGACGGCGTCCGAGCCGAAGCTCCGCACCAGCTCCTCGTCCTTCGGCTTTGCGTCGGCGACGACCTCCAGGCCGCGCGCCCTGACGAGGGCGATCACGTAGGAGGCGAGCAGGCCGGCGCCGCCGCTGACGGCCAGCGACTGCCCGGCAGCGAGGCCCAGCATGTCCAGCCCGAGCTCCGCCGTCAGGCCGTTCATGGGCAGCGTCGACGCCTCGGCGAAGGTCGCGCCGTCGGGCATGCCGACGACGGACGCCGCCGGCGCCAGCACCAGCTCGGCCTGGGCGCCGCCCTCGGGCCGGCGCGGCGTGACGGCGCCCATCACCCGATCGCCAACCTCCAGCTGCTCGACCCCGGGGCCGACCGACTCGACCACGCCGGCGAAGTCCATACCCGGCACCCAGGGCGGGCCGAGGCCCTCGGCGCCGGTCGCCCGAAGGCCGGTGTCGGTGGGATTGACGGCCGCAGCACGGACTGCCACTCGCACCTCGTCCGCCCCCGGCTCGCGCACCGGTCGGTCGGCTACCTCCAGCACCTCGGGTCCCCCCGGCCGGGGAATCGTCACTGCCCGCATGCCCGCAGTATTCCCCGGCCGCCGGATCGCTACGCTCCGTCGGGTGCAGACGGTGACCCCCTATCTGCTCTACGAGGACGCGGCGGCGGCGCTCGAGTTCCTCCAGCGGGCGTTCGCCTTTCAGGAGATCACGCGGATGGAGACGCCGGACGGGCGCGTCAGCCACGCCGAGATGCGCATCGGCAACGGCGAGGTGCACCTCGGCCAGCCGGACGAGCCGACCAGCCCGCGACGTCTGGGCGGCACCGCGGTGCTGGTCTACGTGGTCGTCGAGGACGTCGACGCCCACTTCGCCCAGGCGAAGGCGGCGGGAGCGAAGATCGTCGACGAGCCGGCCGACCAGCACTACGGCGACCGCCGCTACGCCGCCCACGATCCCGAGGGCCACGTCTGGTACTTCGCGCAGCCGACCGCCGGGTGACGACCGCTCCCGGCTGGATCGTCGTCCTGAACGGGCCGCCCCGGGCCGGCAAGTCGTCGATCGCGCAGGCGATCCAGGAGACGCTGCCGGGGGTCTGGATGAACCTCGGCGTCGACGTCGCCAGGCTCACGACCCCGCCCGCCCTGCAGCCCGGCATCGGGCTACGCCCGGGCGAGCCCGACCATCCGGCCGCGGCATACCAGCCGCTGCTCTACGCCGCGCTCTACGACGCCGTCGCCGCGCACAGCCGGCTCGGCCTGAACGTGGTGGTCGACGTCGGCCACCACGATCGCGCCGTCCTCGCCGACTGTGCCCGCCGCCTGGAGGGGCTGCCGGCGCTCCTGATCGGCGTTCGCTGTCCGCTTGCGGTGATCATGGAGCGGCGCCGGGAGAGCGGGATGCTGCCCGCCGAGGGCATGGAGCCGGTCGAGCGCTGGCAGCGCGAGGTACACCTGCCGGGGATCTACGACCTGGAGCTGGACACCTCCGTGCTGAGCCCCGCCGAGTGCGCCGCCACGATCGCGACGCGTCTCGATGGCGACCGGCCGCCGGCCGCGTTTCACCAGCTGGCCTCGTCGTAGAAGGCGGCCGGCGCCCTCTAGATTGCGCCCATGACCGACATCGCAGAGCTCCACGCCCGCTCGGCGAGCGACCAGCGCTTCCAACAGGTGCACGAGGTGCTCGCCGCATGCCACATGGAGATCGCGAGGCGCGAGCCGTACCGGACCGCTGCCGAGACGCGTGGCTACCTGTTGCATCCGCCAGACAGCGACGAGCGATCGCAGTGGATCGGGTCGGTGGACGGGGAGGTGGCCGGCGTCGCCCAGTTGTCGTTCCTGCGCGGCTCCGGTGCCGGACACCTGCAGCTCCACGTGCGGCCGGACGCGCGGCGGCTGGGCGTCGGGCGGTCGTTGCTGGAAGCGGTGATCATCCACGCGCAGGACGCCCGCCTGAGCTCATTGAGTGGCCACCATGCGACGCCGGAGGGGTCGCGGTTCGCGGCCCGGAGCGGCTTCGTCGACGGCCACCGCTACGTGCGGTCAACGCTCGATCTGGTTGACGCCGGGGTCGGCGTGGATCCTGTACCGGGCTTCACGCTGCAGCGCTGGAACGGCCCGGCCCCGGATGAGCTGCTCGAGTCATACGCCGTCGCCCGGGAGGCGATCAACGATGATCCGGGCGCGTCCGAAGACGACTGGGAGCCGTTCGACGCCGCCCGCGTCCGCGACCTGGAGCAGGCGGTGGCGCGGCGCGGCGGGCAGATCCGCGTCACCGCTGCGCTCAACGCTGCCGGCCAGGTGGTGGCGTTCACGGAGCTTCGTGTCGGAGAGGCGGCCGGCTCGCTGGCGAGCATTGAGGACACCGCCGTGCTGCCGGCATATCGCCGCCGCGGCCTGGGCCGCTGGGTCAAGGCCGAGTCGCTCGCTTCCCTGCGCACGGCACGGTCCGACGTCCGCCTGGTCGCCACCAGAAACGCGGAGGAGAACACTGCGATCCGCGATCTGAATGCTGCCCTGGGCTTCGCGTTCGAGCGGGTCTCGACGACCTGCGTGCTCGGCCTGAGCAAATGAGGCGGCCGGTTCAGGCCTGGGTCACATGCTCCACAACGCCTGGGTGGGGGACATGCGGGCGGCGCGGATGGCGGGCAGCAGCCCGGCGATGGCGCCGATCGCGAGGGCGGCGGCCAGGCCTCCGGCCCAGGCGAGGGGAGGGATGACGGTGGCCCAGTGTTGGGTGTGGGCATAGACGGCGGTCGCGGCCGCGCCGAGCCCGACGCCAACGGCGCCACCCAAGAGGGCGAGAAGCATGGCTTCGGTGAGGAACTGGATGCCGATGTGCCCTTTGGTGGCGCCTAGCGCCCGGCGTAGCCCGATTTCGGAGCGGCGTTCGAGCACGCCGATGAGCATGACGTTTCCGACGCCGATGGCGCCGACGAGCAGGGAGACCGCGCCGAGGCCGAGGAACAGGCTGTTCAGCGCGCCTTTGGCGTCGGCCTGGGCGACGAGCACGTCAGACGGTTGGGCGACGGTGACTTCGTTGGGGTATTCGGGGTTGGCGGTGTCGGCGAGGACGTCGTGGACGGCGTTGACCTGGTCGGTGCGCGCGCGGAGGTAGATCTCCGATGGGTGGCCGTCGAAGCCGAGATATTCCTCCGCAGCGGGGTAGCCGATGAGCACGGAGGTGTCGATTTCTGGGGCGAGCACGGCGGGGTGGAGGATGCCGACGAGGTAGAACCATTGCCCGCTGGTGGGGTTGGCCGGATCGGTGCCTGTTGCCACCCAGATCCGCTCGCCGGGGGAGATGCGGTCGATGCCCAGCCGCCCGGCGGCGGCGGCGCCGAGCACGGCGATAGGCTCCTGAGCGGTGGCCCCGTTCAGATAACGGCCTTGGGCGATCGAGGTGCCGACGGTGTGGGGGAGGTCGAGGCTGGTGGCCTGCACGGACAGGGCGTTGGTGTTGATCTTGGGGATCAGCGGGCTGCGGTAGGCGTAGGCGTTGCTGACGGCGCCGGTGTCATCCACGGCGGTGACCGGCCCAATCCGGGTGACCATGGCGGGTGCGGCGACCGGGAGCTCGGCGGTGTCGCCGCTGAAGGTTTGCCCGTTGGCGACGGTGAGCAAGTTGGTGCCCAGTCTGCTGATCTCGTTCAGCAGCCCGGCCTGGGAGGACGACGAGAGCCCGAGGACGGCGACGATCGCCGCGACGCCGATGGCGATGCCGAGCGCGGATAGGGCGGCGCGGAGTTTGCGGGTGCGCATGCCCACGGCGGATAGGCGGGCCAGATCCGCCGGGCGCATCCGGTGTGTGCCCAGCTGCGCTGTGGTGGTCAAGGGCATGCTCCTGCGCCATTCGTCGGCTGGGCGGTGTCCCTGACGATCCTCCCGTCGAGCATCTCGAGACGGCGCGGCATGCGCGCGGCGATGTGCTCGTCGTGGGTGATCACCACGATGGTGGTGCCGGCGGCGTGCAGCTCCTCGAGCAGCGCGAGCAGGGCCTGGCCGGTGGCCTGGTCGAGGTTGCCGGTGGGTTCGTCCGCCAGGACGATGGCCGGTTGCCCGACCAGGGCGCGGGCGATCGCGACCCGCTGCCGCTGCCCACCCGAGATCTGGGTTGGGCGAGCATGCAGCCGGTTCGGTAGTCCAACCGCGGCCAGCGCGTCGGCTGCGCGTTCCCGCCGCTGCCTGATCGGCACGCCGGCATAGAGCAGCCCGTCGGCGACGTTGTCGAGCAAGCTGACGTGCTCGGCGAGGAAGAACTGCTGGAACACGAACCCCACCCGAGTCGCGCGAAGCGCCGCCAACTGCCGATCCGACAGCCCCGCCAGGTCCAGACCGGTGATCTTCACGGTACCGGCGGTGGGCCGGTCCAGGCTACCCATCACGTGCAGCAGCGTGGTCTTGCCCGACCCGGACGGGCCCGCCACCGCCACCAACTCCCCCGCGGCCACGGTCAGGCTCACCTGCCGCAGCGCGGTCACTGGCGATGCACCGCGGTAGGTCTTCGTCACCCGGGCGACCTCCAGCACCACCCGGGCATCGTTCGCGCCGAAGGAGGCACCGACGCCGCCCGAGCCGCTTGTCTCCGAGGGTCTCGCGGCGCCGCTCATTCGCCGGGCACCACCACTCGCTGCCCGGCCGCCAGCCCCGACCTGGACACCTGCACCATGCCCGCCGCGTCGTCGAACAACCCGAGCCTCACCCGCACCAGGTGGTGCGTACCGTCGCCCGCGACCACCTCCACCGCGTACCCCCCGCCAGCGCGTGCAAGCAGCGCGTCCACAGGCACCGCCAGCACGTTGTGCACCGTCTGATCGGTGATCCCCACTTCTACCACGGCCTGATCCAGGCTGCCGGTGGCCGCCGGATCTGTGGGCCGGATCTGCACCGGCACCGTCGGCCCGCTGGCAGGGCCACCGGAGGTGTTTGCCGGGGAGGTGGCGACCGTGCCCACCGAGGTGACCGTGCCGGGTGTGGTGCTGCCATCCGGCAGTGTGATTGTGACCTGGTCACCCTTTCTCACCTGTGATTGCAGGTCGGGATCCAGCGCGACACTCACCGTTCGAGCCGTTGAACTCGCACCCAGCACGGGACCGGTCGCGGGTCCGCCGAGTGTGGCCAGCAGCGTGGTCACCCGCGCGGCGGTACGCAAGAACACCACATCGCCGAGGTCGAGTTTGCCGGTCTGGTCCACCCCGAGGTGGTTCTGCAGCTGCTCCACCCCGGCCTTCGTAGCCCAGCTGAACTCACCCCAGGCCGAGTCCACATCAGCGGAGTCCACATACCCCAGCGCGACCAGGTCGTGGTTCAACTGCGCCACGTCCGCCCCGGTTAGATCGGCGGCGGTCGCGCCCTCGGCCAGGGCGCGGTAAGCGGGAGTGGCCCCGTACAGCAGCACCACTGGCTTCCCATCCACCCGATACAGCACCTGCCCCTGGCGGACCACATGCCCGACCTTCGGCAGCCACGTGACCGTGCCAGGTGCCCGAGCCAAGACCGAGTAAGAGCCCGCATACCCCAGCGTGCCGTTGAATTGCGTCTGCTCCGATAGTGACCGCCGCCTGACCGTCGCCAACGACGTCGCCGACCCGTTGTCGATCGAGCCACTGCTCCCCCCGCTACCGTCGAACACGCCACTGACCAGCATGACCGCACCCGCCGCGATCAACACCAGCGCCAAGGACGCGATCACCCACCACCGCCGGCGACGCTGAGGAGGCAGTCCCCCGCCGGAATCGACGAGCTCGGCGCGTTGGCTGGTCGCCGGTGTTGCCCCACCACTCATCGCCTCTCCCTCACGGAGTCGTGTTGTTTCATGGTGACACCGCCGCCGGCAGCCCGGGCAGCCCGGGCATCAGGTGCGAGCAGTGGTTGCCCTTGGCCCAGACCTGAGGTGAATACGGATCGAAGCCGAGTTTGCTGATGCTTATGGCGAAGACCGGCCGTCCCTGGGTATCGATGCTCGGATCGGGCCAGTTCGGCACCCCGTGCGAGCGCATGCAGTGGGCGAAGTTCCGCTCCTCGGTGAGCACCTGCTGCACCAGGGCTCCGGGACAGTCGCCGGCCATCATGCATTGATCGATCGAGCTGGCGTCGATCGCCCCGCCGTTGTTCGGGAGCAGCTGCTGGCAGGCTTGCCGGGCCGCCTGCAACTGGGAGCTGCTGACTCCGAACCGCTGCGCGTCGCCCTTCGGGAGCTGTCCGCTGCTGTCAGGGTCGGGGAAGTTCGGTACCCCGTGGGAGCGCATGCAGCTCGAGTAGACGACCGCTGACGGGGAGCTCGACGATCCTCCCGCACTCGCTGAGCCGTCGGAACCGGTGGATGATCCGCTGCTACTGCATGCCGCCGCCGGCACGGCCAGTGCGGCTGTGATGATTATGGCGGCCGCGGTTTGCGCTGTCGGCGGCCATGCCCGCCGTGGCCTGGGCATGACGCGGCTGTCGTTCATCATGTCCTCCTCAGGGGTGGTGGCGTGCTTGGTCGTCGATGTGCATGGACTTGGTCTAGCGGAGAGCCCATGACACGAGCCGAACAGCGGTTGTTAGGCGGCTGTCATCTGCGCGGGTGCAGAATGTGGATGTGCGAGTGCTCGTTGTGGAGGATCACGTCGCGCTGGCAAACCGAATCGGCGAGGGGCTGCGGGACGCCGGGTTCGCCGTCGACGTCGTCTACGACGGCACGGCAGCCCTGGAGAGCACCAGGATCACCGGCTACGACGTAGTCGTGCTCGATCGCGACCTGTCGGCCGTGCACGGCGACCAGGTCTGCCGGCGGCTGGTGCGCGAGGGCTCGCCCAGCCGCATCCTGATGCTCACCGCGGCCGCCGACGTCGAGGATCGGGTCGACGGGCTGGAGCTGGGCGCGGATGACTACCTTGGCAAGCCGTTTGCGTTCCACGAGCTGATCGCGCGCATCCGCGCCCTGGGCCGGCGCGGACCCGGTTCTCCCGCCGTCGTGCAGCGCGGCGACCTGGTGGTCGATCGCGCGCGGCACCGCGCTAGCCGCGCTGGTATCCCGCTCACCCTGACCCGTAAGGAGTTCGGCGTGCTGGAGTACCTGGCAGGCGCGAACGGCGCTGCGGTCAGCGCCGAGGAGCTGCTCGAACACGTATGGGACGCAAACGCCGATCCGTTCAGCAACACGGTCGCGGTCACCATCGGGCGACTGCGGCGCAAACTCGGCGACCCGCCGCTGATCGAGACCGTCGTCGGCGTCGGCTACCGGCTGTGAGAAGCCACCTCAGCGCCCGGTGGCGGCTGACGCTGCTCTACACGTCGCTGTTCGCGGTGGGCGGAGCCGCCCTGGTATCGATCACGTACCTGCTGGTCGCCCAGACTTTGCACAGCACGACGCCCACCACGACCCCACCGGCGATCCAGCCAGCGCTCGCGAGGTGCCTCCAGGCGGCATCGCAGCGTGGTGGTGTCCATTCCGAGGTCATGCAGAAGTGCGCTCAGGTGTATGCCAGCGGCGTCCAGGCCGGCGCAGCTGCACAGCGCAGCACGACGCTCACCCACCTGCTGATCTACTCGCTGGTCGGCTTGGCCGGCGTCACACTGCTCGCCGTCGTCGCGGGCTGGATCGTCGCCGGACGCATCCTGCGGCCGGTGCACCGGCTCATCTCAGCTGCCCGTGCGGCAAGTGAGCAGAACCTGTCCCAGCGGATCGGTCTAGAGGGCCCGCGCGACGAGCTGCGTGAGCTCGCCGATACCTTCGACGCGATGCTTGAACGGCTCGACCGCGCGTTCACCAGCCAGCGGCAATTCATTGCCAACGCAAGCCATGAGCTTCGCACGCCGCTGACCGTCATGCGTACGGCGATTGACGTCGTCCTCGCCAAGCCTGAGCCGACGCGCGACGAGCTGGTGTCGATGGCCGCCGAAGTCCGCCACGCCGTCGATCACTCCGAGCGGCTCATCGAGGTACTGCTGATACTCGCCCGCAACGATCAGGCGCGCGCCCTCACCGACCCGCTGGATCTCGCAGCCCTCGCCGAAGACGCACTCGAGGGACGTACGGCCAACGGCATCACCACGATCACCACGCTCGACGAAGCCCCGGTGACCGGCGACGGAGTGCTGCTCGAGCGGCTCGTCGCCAACCTGCTCGACAACGCCGAGCGCTACAACATCGCGGGCGGCACAGTCACGATCTCGACCAGCACCGACAACGGCGCGTCCCTGGTGCGAGTTGCCAACACCGGCCCGGTCGTACCACCCGATCAAGTCGACCGGCTGTTCCTGCCGTTCGCGCGCCTCGACGACCGCACCCGCCACGATGGTTTCGGTCTGGGCCTCGCCCTGGTGTCGTCCATCGCCACCGCCCACAACGGGACCGTGGACGCCATCGCCGCCCCTACCGGCGGGCTCGACATCACTGTTCGCCTACCCCGCCGCTACCGCCAGGAACAGGACGACCAGGCACGGACTGACAGCACGTAGGCGATGAATTCCCAGCATCGGCGGCGTCGGAGGTATACGAAACCTCGCACCAACTCGGAAGGAGCGCCGACGTGAGAACGATCAGCGCAGGCCTGTTCATTTCGCTCGACGGCGTCGTCGAGGCGCCGGACCAGTGGCACTTTCCCTACTTCAACGACGAGATGGGCGCCGCCGTCACCGCGAGCCTCGGTGCGGCCGACGTCATCCTGTTCGGCCGGGAGACGTACGACAGCTTCGCCGGCGCCTGGCCGGAGCGCGAAGCGGCCGGCGGCGAGGACGCGCTCTTCGCGAAACGTCTCGGAGATACGCGGAAGATCGTCGTTTCCAGCCAGCGACTCGAGTTCGGCTGGCGCAACTCCGAACAGCTCGACGGAGACCTCGTGGACGCCGTCACCGCGTTGAAGAACGAGCCCGGCGAGGGCACGATCGGCATGAGCGGGTCGGTGTCTGTCGTCCGCCAGTTGCTCGCCACCCGGCTCCTCGACGAGTTGCACCTCTTCGTGCACCCGGTCGCGATCCGTAAGGGCATGCGGCTTTTCGACGAGGGCGAGCCGCCGATCCCCCTCCGGCTGGTGTCAGCGGAGACCTTCAAGACCGGCGTGCTCTACCTGGTGTACGCCCCCGACGATCCCGCGGAAGCCGCCGGCTACGAGCATGCGCGAGGCCATCTGGAAGCGCGGCAGAGCTAGGTTTCGGACCGGCATGAACGTCCTCGACTTCCACGACGGCGATGGTGTGCGCTGGCGGTCGCCGTCGCGGCGGCTGCTGCTGCTGCGACGTGCCGAGGTCGCCGCGATGACGGTCGTGGCGGCGCTGATCGCTGGTGTAGGCGTTGGGCTGCGGGTAGGTGCGTTGGCGGGCGCCGGTGCGGCCGTCCTGGCGGTCGTCCTCGGGTTGCTGGGTGAGCAGGTCGTCCATCGCCGCTTCTCGGCCTGGGGCTACGTGGAGCGCGAAGACGACCTTCTCGTGCGCCGCGGCGTGCTGTTCTCACGGCTGTCGGTGGTGCCGTACGGCCGCATGCAGTTCATCGACGTGACGGCCGGCCCGCTCGAGCGGTCGCTCGGGCTCGCGACGGTCAAGATGCACACCGCTGCAGCTGCCAGCGACGCGCGGATCCCGGGCCTGGAGCGCGCTGAGGCGGCGCGCCTCCGCGACCAGCTGGCCGAGCTCGGGGAGGCCCAGGCGGCGGGGATATGACGGTGTCGGACGGCTGGCAGCGGCTGCACCCGCTGTCGCCGATCGTCCGCGGCGGGCGGGGGACGATCGCGGTGGTGGTTGTGCTCTTGCCGACGCTGTTTCGCGGGGGCGTCTCGGCCGGTGAGCTGATCCCGCTCGGGGTCGTCGGCGTGTTGGTCGTCCTCGGGTTCGTGTCCTGGTTCGTGACCCGCTGGAGGATCGACGAGGACGACCTGCGGATCGAGACCGGCGTGTTGCGACGCCGCTCGGCCCGGTTTCCGCTGGCTCAGGTGCAGGCGGTCGACATCGTCCGTCCCGGCCTGGCGCGGATGCTCGGCGTGGCCGAGCTTCGGCTCCGGATGGGCGGCGCGACGGGCCGGGCGGGACGGCTTGCGTACCTTCCGGCTGGGAACGTGGAGGAGGTTCGCGCGCACCTGTTGGCGCTCGCCCACGGCGTGCCCGGCACGGTGGCGCCGACGCCTGCCGAGGCGCCGGAGGGACGCGTACTGACCACCGTGCCGACCGGGCGGCTGGTCGGCTCGATCCTGCTCAGCGACGTCGGCTTCTATGTCGAGGGAGTGCTGGCGGCGATCGTCGTCACGGCAGTACTGGAGCCGAGTCTCGCGGCAGCGGTGGTGAGTGGCGGCGGCCTCTTCTGGCTGCTCGGCGTTATCGCCGTCACCTGGCGGCGGTTCAACCAGGAATACCGGCTCACAGTCGCCGAGGCGCACGACGGGCTGCGGCTGGCGGGTGGGCTGGTCGCGCTCACGTCGGAGACGATCAGGCCCGGCCGCATCCAGGCGGTGCGAATGGTGGAACCGCTGCTCTGGCGGCCGTTTGGGTGGTATCGGCTCCAGGTCGACCTCGCCGGTCAGCAGCGATCCGAGGGCGAAGGCCAGGCCCAGCGGCGGCAGCTACGCACCCTCCTCCCGGTCGGTGGCCGCGAGCAGGTCGAGCTGCTGCTCGATCGCATCGTCCCCGACCGCCCACGCGATCCCTCGCCGCCGCCGCGGCGGGCGCGGCTCAAGAGCCCGCTTCGCTACCGCATGCTCGGGTGGGGAGCGTCGGAGAGCTGCGTCGTCACGACGACCGGCCGCGTTCGGCGCACGACCTGCTGGGTGCCGCTGGAGAAGATGCAGAGCCTGCGGCGGGTGCAGGGACCCGTCCAGCGGCGCCTGCGCCTGGCAAGCGTGCACGTCGATACCGCGGGTCGAGCAGCACACGCCGCGCTCCGCGACCGGGATGTTGGCGAGGCCGACCGGGCGCTCGCGCGACTCGCCGATCTCGCCCGCGCCGCGCGGCGCCCCGACCGTTCGAAGTCCCAGCGAGGCTGAGCTCACTGCACGATCGGATCACCAGCTGGCGTCGTCGTAGAAGGCGCCCAGCTCGTCGCCTACGGTCGCCCGCAGCCGCGCCACCTCGTCGGCGTCTAGGCGGCTCCGCCAGGCGTCCACGTTGGCGGCGCTGTTTCGCCGCAGCTGGTGCGCCCGGCCCTGCGGCGCGTCGGTCGGGTTGGCGGCGGCCGTCGTCTCGGCGATGCGGGCGGCGATCGCGTCGTCGAAGGGGATCCTGAGCCGGTTGCAGACCGGCTCCAGCTCCTCCCGCGGGCGCAGCGAGAGGTCCTCGTGGCGCACGAACTGCCACTCCGGATGCACCTCGCGCAGGCGCGCTGCCGTGCCATAGACGCAGCGCCAGACGAGCCCGGCCTGGTCGACGATCGGCGGCGGCTGAGCGGCGAACGCCTCGATCTCGGCCCGATAGGGGGCGAGGTGGTCGCGCATCAGCGCGGGCTGGTCGAGGAACTCGTGGAAGTCGAAGCGCCAGTCCAGGCGCTTCAGGCTGGCCGCGAAGGCGCCCGGATGCCGCACCATCACGACCACCTGCATCGGGAACGTCTCGGCCAGCCACTCGGCCGAGAAGAAGGCGAGCGGGTCCTTGAGCAGCGGCCGCAGCCGCCGCCGGCGGGCGGCACGGAAGCGGGCGGCGCTCGCCGGCGCCCGGCGGAGCCGCCGCGGCGCTCGGAGCGTCCGGGCGGCGTCGGCCCAGTCGAAGTGGAACCCGAGCGTCCGGCCCAGCGGCCGAACGTACTCGCGCCCGCTCTCCTCGGTCAGGTGCATGTACCAGTGCGGGAAGCGGGCGGCGCAGGCGCCAGGAATCCGGTGATCGAGGTTGAACACCTCGTCGATGTATGCGATCCCCGGCGACGCCACGAGCAGGCTGGCCAGCCAGGTGGTGCCAGAGCGGTGGCAGCCGGTGACGAGGATTGGCGGGGAGGGGGGCGAAGTTGACATCGGCTGCCGTGGGAGCGTAATGTTGTGGCGGGCAGCCCGCTTCGACAAGGGGCACTTGATGAACTGGGCAGATACTCGGTTAACCCGGCGATCGTTCATCGCTGCCGGTGCAGGCGCCGCCGCCATGCTGGCAGCGGGCGGCCGGCTGCCGAGGGCGGAGGCGGCGACCCGCGACCCGGCGATCATCGGCAGCTACGGCGGCTTCGTCGTTCCCGCTACCGGCTGCTGGTTCGGGGCGGACGACACGACCCGCGGCTTCACGACGGCCAACGGCATTGAGACCCAGCTGGGCCGGCGGATGGCGATCCGCAACCGCCGCTACGGCTGGCTGACGCCTTGCCCGTCGCCGAAGGCGGTGGCCGACGCTGCGCTCGCCAACCCCCGGGTGGTGGTCATGTGCTCGTTCGGGCAGCCGGCGTCCTTCCCGTGCAAGACGGCCGGCTGGTCGGGCAACGAGGATCTCTCGACGACTGCCTTCGGCAAGGGCATCGACCGGATCACGAACGGTGAGTTCGACAGCTACTGGTCAGGTGTCGCCAACAAGCTGAACACGCTCGGCGGCCCGGTGGTGGTGCGCCTCTGGCAGGAACCCGACGGCAAGCACAACCCGTACTGGGCGGGCTGGCAGGGGGGAGTCGGGAGCGGCGGCGAGCAGGCCTACATCGATGCCTGGCGGCACGTCCGCTCCGTCTTTGCCGCAGCCGGCGCGACCATCGATCAGGGCGGCCACTGCGTCTTCGTCTTCTGCGCCCAGCGGCGACCCACGGTGGGCATCTGGCAGGTCTACTACCCGGGCGACGACGTGGTCGACTTCGTGGCCTGCGATCTCTACCGCGACACGCTCGCCGATTCGGCGATGAACCCGGCCAGGGACTGGGACACGCTGAGCTTCGCGATCGCCCACCACAAGCCGTACATGGTCTCCGAGAGCGGGTTCGTGCAGGGACAGAGGATCAAGCCCGGCGGCACCCCCTACGACAAGGACGGGTCGGTGACCGGGAACAGCCTGATCCTGAACACCTACCAGTCGGTGATCGCCCAGCCCCAGGTGGTCGCCTACCTGCCCTGGAACAACATCGGCCCCAACGGCAACGCCTTCGTCGACACCAGCGCCAAGTCGCTCGCCCAGTACAAGCAGTGGGCGAACGACCCCTACTACGGGCTGACGCTCAGCTAACGGCCGTCCGGCGGCTGGGTGGTGGCCAGCAGCCGTGCCAGCTCGCTGCGCGAGCGCACGCCGAGCTTGCGATAGACGCGCCAGAGGGTGCCCTCGACGGTGCTCTCGCTGATGTAGAGCGCCGCCGCCACCTCGCGGTTGGTGCGGCCGCGGGCGACCTCGGCGGCGACCCGCTGCTCGGCCGCGGTGAGCGAGCTGCTGCCGGCCGTGCCGCCGGCCAGGCGGGCCAGCTCGGCCTCGGCGGCCGCCCGCCAGGTGCGGGCGCCCAGCCGAGTGAACTCGGTTCGCGCCGCCTCCAGCATGCCGCGGGCCGCCGAGCGGCGGCGGGCGCGGCGAAGCAGCGACCCGGCGACCAGCCGCGTCCGCGCCTCCTCGAACGGTTCGCCCAGCAGTTCGTGGTGGGTGAGCGCCTCGTCGCAGGCCGCGAGCGCCGCCGTCCGGTCGCCGCGGGCGCCGCAGAGAAGCGCCCGGCAGCGGGCGCCGGTGGCCAGGGCGAAGTGCCGATCGAGCTCGCGGCCGCGCTCCTCCCAGACGGCCAGTGCCCGCTCGGCCTCGTCCAGGCGGTCGAGGCGGACGAGCGCCTCCAGCTCGTCAGGCACGAAGCGGGCAAATGTCGGCTCGCCCAGCCCGACCTCGACCATCGCCGCCACCAGCGGGCCCAGACGGCGGTCGGTGGCGGCGTGGTCGCCGCCTGCCAGCTCGCAGAACCCGAGCACCCAGGTGGCGTTGTAGACGACCGGCACCACGCCCGACTGCTGGCCGGCTCGAAGCGCCGTCCGGGCGCGCCGGCGGGCCTCGGTCAGCCGTCCTCGGCAGGCCGCCAGACGGGACAGCGAGACCTCCACGAAGTCGGCCATCAGGGACGGCCCGGCGTCGGCGATCGCGTCCGC
>DASUHT010000067.1:0-27514 GCA_036273335.1 Gaiellales bacterium
AGCGCCACCGAGAGGCCGCGGCCTGCCGCATCCAGCGCGATCCCGCAGCCGGTGATGCCTCCGCCGACGACGACCAGGTCGAACGTCTCCTCGCGCATGCGGGCGAGCGAGCGGGCGCGGTATTCGGGATCGAGGACGCCGGTGTTCATCCGGCGGCGGCCCCCGCCATGTGCACGGCGATTGCCTCCCGCCAGCGTCCGCGCTCCGCCCGCCGCTGCTCGTCCGGGAGCGCCGGCGCGACGGTATCCGCCACCGCGTGTGCCGCCTCCGGCACCTCCCCGCCGGTTGCCAGGGAGGCCATCGCGGCGATCCCGCGGGCGGTCGCCTCCAGGTCGGCTGCCACCTCGAGGGGGAAGCCGGACAGGTCGGCCACGGTCTGCAGGAACTCGTGGTTTCGGGCGAGGCCGCCGCCCACCCGAAGGGTGTCCGTGGAATGCGCTGCATCGAGCGCCTCGAGGGCATCCGCGATCTGGTGCGCGATGCCGGCCATGCCGGCCGCGGCGAGGTCGGCCGGCGTCGTCGTGCTGCTCGCGCCGAGTACCGTGATCCGGTCGGTGGAGTGCCAGTGCGGCGTCCCCAGGCCGGCCGGTGCCGGCACGACCACAGGCCGTTGCCGCTCCCAGTCCGGCGCCGACGGTGCGTCGCCGTCGCCGAGACCGACGCGCGCCAGTACCACCAGCGCGTTGCCGGCGTTGGCGCAGAACGCCTCCAGGGCATAGGCGCGGCCGGCGTGCCGGCTATCCCAGGCGACGGTCGCCAACACGCCGTCGGGAGGCTGGGGCCGATCGGGGCCGGCGTTCAGCCACAGGAACGCACCCGTGCCGAGGGTGAGCGCCGCCATTCGGGGACGCGTGCAGCCCTGACCGAAGAGCGCCGCCGGCTGGTCGCCGAGCATCGCCGCGATCGGCGTCTCGAAGCCGACAACCGCCCCGGCGGTGTGCAGGCCGGAGTCGTCGGACGCCCGGATCGCCGGGAGCAGCGGCCGGGGGACGCCGAACAGGTCGAGCAGGCCGTCGTCCCAGTCGAGCGTTGCCAGGTCGACCAGGAGCGACCGGCAGGCGTTCGAGGGTTCGCTGACGTGACCGGCTCCGCCCGAGAGCTTCCAGGCCAGCCAGCAGGCCACGTCGCCGAAGCGAAGCTCGCCGGCCGCGGCCCGCTCGCGCAGGACGGGATCGCGCTCGAAGAGCCAGGCCAGCTTCGGCGCCGAGAAGGTGGCGTCAAGGCCGAGGCCGGTCACCGCAGCCACACGCTCGGCGGCGGGATCCTCCGCCAGTCGGGCGCACAGGTCGCCTGCCCGCTGGTCCTGCCAGCTGATGACCGGCGTCACCGCCTCACCCGACTCGCCGTCCCAGAGCACGAACGTCTCGGTCTGGTTGGCGATGCCGATCCCGGCGGCGGGGCCGTCGATCCCGTCCTGCACCTCGGCGAGCGCGGCGCACACGCCGTCAAAGAGCTCGCCCGGGTCGTGTTCGACCATTCCCGGCCCGGGGCGGGCCGTGGCGAGCGGCCGGGCCGCCGTTGCCAGCGGCCGCAGACCTCCGTCATACGCGACGCAGCGGGTGCTCGAGCTTCCCTGGTCGATGGCGAGGACGACCGGCGACTTCACGCCCGGCGGCGCGCCTGGCGCTCGGCGGACCGGGTCCACGCGGCCTGGGAGCGGCCGACGCAGCAACTGCGGCCGAGCCGGCAGAGCATCCGGTCGGCGGCGCGGAGGGCGTCTGCAATCGTGCGCACGCCCCGATGATAGGCGGTCATGCCGCGGCGGTCATGCGGCAATAGCAGGATGAGCGCACGGGCACCGTCGCCAGCGCCTGCGCCATCCGCAGCCGCGGCTCGACGATCGCGGCCTCGTCCAGCCGGCCCAGCCGGACGAGGCACTCGTGAAAGCCGTGCAGGCTCCACACGTTGTCCGGGTGCTGGCAGGGCCGGCTGAGCGTGCCGTCCAGGCCCAGATCGGCGCGGTAGACCGCCTCCGCCTCGTCGAACCTGTTCTGCTCCAGGAGCAGCGCGCCGAGGGCATGCCGGGTCGGCTGCATCCATCCCCAGGGCTCGTCGTAGGGCAGGTGATCGTCGAGGTCGACGGCGCGCCGCAGGCGGTCGAAGGCGAGGTCGTGGCTGCCCCGGCGGTACTCGATCTCGCCGTCCAGCATGGCCGCCGCCACCGCCAGCAGGTCGAGGCAGGTGTTGTTGAAGAGGTAGCGGGTGTCGGGCACCCGGGCCGTCGCCTCGGCCAGGCGCTCGCGCTCCCGGTCGGCGCCGTCCAGGTCGCCGGTCGCCGCGTGGGCGACACCCTTGGCGTAGTGCAGCATCGCGGTCGTCGTCAGGTACAGGGCGGGGTCGGCCGGGAACGGCTCGGCGAGCAGCTCGTCCCACATCCCGAAGCGCACCAGGACGTGCAGGCGCATCGCCAGGAAGCCCTCGAGCAGATCGGCCATCGGCGGCTGCTCGACCCGCAGGAGCTCCTCCGGCAGCGCCGCCTGGAGGTCGCCGGCCGCCTCCAGTGCCAACTCCGGCCGGCCCAGGAACATCGCCCCGTAGACCTTGAAGTGCAGGTCGTGGCAGCGGTAGAGGGTGTAGAAGTTGACCGGCCCGCGGTGCTCCAGGTACACCCGATCGGCGGCGATCGCCCGCTCGTTCCAGGCGACCACGTCGCGGTAGTTGCCGCAGAGGACGTCGATGTGCGTCGGCATGTGCTGCAGGTGGCCGGCGCCGGGGACGAGGTCGCGGAGGCGGTCGGCGGCGGTCAGAGCCCGCTCCGGATAGGGCGACATCTCCATCGCGTGCACGTACATGTGCAGGAGCCCGGGGTGCGGCCTGGCGCCCGAGCTCTCGACGGCAGCCATCGCCCGCTCGAGGACGGCGATCGCCTCGGCGGTGTCGGCGCCCTCCGCGGGCTCGCCCGTCTCGAGGTCCCAGAGCTGCCAGGGCGTGCGGCCGATCAGCGCCTCGGCGAACAGGGACGCGACGTCGGGGTCGTCGCCGAACTGCTCGTTGACGGCGCGCATCGCGTCGGCGTAGGCATCGCTCAGGATGGTGCAGTCGTCCGGCGGCTCCGGGGACGGGTGGCGGGCGGCGAGCGCCTCGATCAGCGCCCGCTCGAGGGGCGTCGCCGGCCCGGCCAGCTCGGAAGCACGGGCGAGCGCCTCGTGGGCGGTGGCGAGCGCCTGGCGGAGCTCCGCCTCGTCGAAGGCCGGCCAGTCCTTGTTGTAGTTGGGGCCGATGGCGTAGGCGATGCCCCACTGCGCCATCGCACACCCCGGGTCGGCCTCCGCCGCCTGGCGGAAGCAGCGGTCTGCCTCCTCGTGGTTGAACCCGTAGCACCAGGCCAGGCCGCGGTCGAACCACGTCTGCGCCTCGGCGGATGCTGTCGTCACCGCCCGGGTGAAGCCCCCGAGGTCGTAGTAGGGCTCCATCGGCTAGCTGGTGACCGTAACCAGCGTGCCGTAGTTCATCAGGCTGTAGGCCTGCGCCGCCGCCGAGTACGGCAGCTCGACGCAGCCCAGGCTCTGGGGCACGCCATAGCTGGGCCGCAGGAAGCCGTGCACCGCGTCGCCGCCGTTGAAATAGCTGACCCAGGGGACACCGGGATCGCTGTAGTGCGTGCCGTCGGGATTCGTGCCCGCCATCGTCGTCGATGTGTAGCGCAGGTAGACCGGGAAGGTGCCCTCGGCGGTCGGCGCGGCGGCGATGCCGGTGTTCGCGGGGGAGGAGAACACCTGGCGGCCGTCGCGGTAGATCTGGATCGACTGCGGGATCGTCTCGTGCACGACCACGTACGGGTAGGGGCGAAGCGCAGGCGGCGCGGCGGAGTGCAGGAGCGCCCGCCACACCTGGTAGCCGGCGACCCCGTCCACGGTCAGCCCGCGGTCGGCCTGGAAGGCCATGACGGCGCCTCGCGTGATCGTGGTGAAGCGAGTCGACGACCACTGGTCGGCCAGGGTCGCCGGCGGAGTGAAGCGCCAGTGGAAGCGGCCCTGGCGGGGCGCCAGCCAGAAGAGCGGAACCGGGCCGCGGTGCTGGTGGAAGGCGACCGGCAGGTAGCCGCGCGCCGCCAGCAGCTGCTGCAGGCGCAGCACGCGGCGGCCGCTCGTGCCGGTGGTCAGGGTCGGATACTGCGGCCCGCGCGGCACCAGGCCGCCCTTGGGAATGATCAGGCCCGCGTCGCGGTGGCTGATCTGGGGATGCGTCCAGGCGGGTTTGGCGGGCCGCCGGCTGGACGCGGAAGCGTTGTCACGCTGTCCCGTCCACACATACGCGCCCACCGCCGCGACTCCGGCGATGGCCAGAGCTCCCACCGAGAGCCAGCGCATGCCCACGTTGACAGCGTAATGCATCCCTCTGTCGTCGGGCCATGCCCGGTTAAGAAATTGTGGACGCCCTGGCATTCGCGGCGGCAGGGGGTGACAATGTCCGCTCGGCTCATCCTCCGCGGGAGACGCGCCGATACCCAGGGACGTTGTGAAGATGCATCCGGGCCAGCAGCACAGAGGGATGGTGGGATCGTCGCGGCGTGCCGCGACGCTCGTCGCCGTTGCCCTTGCCGCCGCGCTCGCCGCGGTGCCGGCCGCCCAGGCCGCGGCACCGGCGCCGCGGGCCTCGTCCAACGTGCGGCTGGGGATCGACGTCTCCTCGCATCAGCCGAACACGAACTGGGCGCTGGTGGCCGGCGACAACATCCGCTTCGCGATGATCAAGGCGACCGAGTCGACCAACTACACGAACCCCTACTACGCGTCCGATCGCGCCTCGGCGAACGGCCACGGCATCGTCACCGGCGCCTACGCCTACGCCCAGCCCTCCGGCTCGACGCCGGACAAGGCGTACACCAGCGGCCGCAGGCAGGCCGCCTACTTCCTGTCCGTGGCGCGGCCGAAGGCGGGCGACCTGCTGCCGGGAATCGACATCGAGGTGACCAACGGGCTTGGCCCCAACAAGCTGACTGCCTGGCTGCACGGCTGGATCTCCAAGGTGCGGCAGTCGATCGGCATGCCGCCGATGATCTACGCGTCGCCGCTCTTCTGGCAGGACCGCGTGGGGAACACCCAGATCTTCGCCGACCGCGGGGTGGCGCTGTGGATCGCCAACTGGCAGGTGTCGGCGCCGGCGGTGCCTGCGGGGAACTGGGGCGGCCACGGCTACTCGCTGTGGCAGTGGACGAGCAACGCGCGGGTCGCCGGCGTGCACGGACGGGTCGACGCCGACCAGTCCGCCCGCTCCGACCTGGGGGCGGTGCGGATCCCGCTCCAGCCGAAGTCGTTCAAGGCGCCGAAGGTGACCGGCACCCTGACCCTGGGCAGCCAGGCGGGCGTCGCACCCGGCTCCTGGTCGGGCACCACACCGATCACCTTCACGTATCAATGGCAGCGCTGCAACGGCTCCGGGAAGAACTGCCAGTCGATCGCCGGCGCCACGCAGTCGACGCACACGATCACCGAGAGCGACGTCTGGCACACCTTGCGGGTCAACGTCGTCGCCCGGAACGCCGCCGGTCATGCCAGCGCACGCAGCGCCGCCAGCCGGCGTGTCCCGGACAGCCAGCCGCCGTCGGTGCCGGCACTCAGCCAGCCCCGGCACGCCGTTCAGCGGCACACCGCCCTCACGGTTGCCTGGTCGGCCCACGACGCCGGCAGCGGCATCGCCCACTTCGCGCTGCGCCGCCGGGTGCTGCACGCCGACGGCACGTCGACGCCGTGGAAGGTGCTGGGGTGGAGCCTGACGTCGACCCGCCGCAGCTCGTTTGGCCTGCATCCGGGGAACACCTACTGCTTCCAGGTCGCCGCGTACGACCGGGCCGGCAACTCGTCCGGGTGGAGCCCGACCACCTGCACCACCGTCCCGCTCGACGACACGGCGCTGGCATCCCATGGGGGCTGGACGCGATCGGCCGTCAGCGGCGTCTACGAGGGTACGCTCAGCACGACCACGACGAACGGCGCGACGTTGACCAGCGCGCCGCTGACCGCCCGGCGGCTGGCCGTGCTCGTCGAGACCTGCCCGACCTGCGGCAAGATCGCCGTCGCCTGGCAGGGCACCGCGATCGGGACGTACAGCCTCGCGGCCGGGGCTCTGCACCGGCGGGTCGTGATCATGCTGCCGGCGTTCGCGTCAGATGAGCAGGGGCGGCTGGTGATCACGGCGGTCAGCAGCGGCGGCCGGCGGGTCGCCGTGGACGGGGTGGCGGCGATCGCGCGCTAGCGATCCGACGCGCTGGCTACCGTCGGACCCGTGAACACCACCCTGCGGGCCCGGCCGTGACCTTCGGCGTGCTGACGCTGATCGCCGGTTGCGGGCTGGCCGGGCCGCTGCTCTCGGCGGCGACGCGGCTGGCGCTGCCCGTCGTCGTCGGCGAGATCATCGCCGGCCTGGTGATCGGCCGCACTGGATTCGCGTTGCTCGACCTGGCCGACCCGACGCTGATCTTCCTCTCGGCGGTCGGGTTCGCCATGCTCATGTTCGTCGTCGGCACGCGCGTGCCGCTGCGCGACGCGCACCTGCGCCAGGCGCTCGGCCGGGCGGTCGCCGCAACGGTGCTCTCGTTTGGGGTCGCCGCCGGCGTCGGCTGGCTGATCGCCTGGGCGAGCGGCATCGACCACCCGGCGCTCTTCCTGCTCCTGCTGGCGGCGTCGTCGGCCGCGATCGTGGTGCCGGTGCTCCAGGAGCGGGGGCTGACCTCCGGCCCGATGCTCGAGGTGACGGCCTGGGTGGTGCTCGTGGACGTGGCGACCATCATCGCCGTGCCGCTCGCGCTGACGCCGGAGCGGGCGGTTCGCATCGTCGTCGGCGGGGCGGCCGTGACCGCCGCCGCCATTGCCGTCCACCTGGTGGTGCGGGCCGCCCGCGACAACGCGGCGGTGGCGGCGGTGCGGCGCTCCTCGCGCGAGCGCCAGTGGGCGTTCGACCTGCGGCTGTCGCTGTTCGCGCTCTTCGGGCTGGCCGCCCTGGCCGAGCGCTTCGGCACGAGCATCCTGGTCGCCGGGTTTGCCGCCGGTCTGGTCGTCGCCTGGGCGGGCGGGCCGGCGCGGCTGTCCGGCCAGCTCCTGGGCATCGCCGAGGGCTTCTTCGTGCCGCTCTTCTTCGTCACCCTCGGCGCCCAGCTCAACTTCCGCTCCCTCGGCTCGTCGCATCGCGACGCCGCGCTGGCGGCGGGGCTGGCAGGCTGCATCATCGCGTGCCACCTGCTGGTGGCGGTGGTGATGCGCATGCCGTGGCCGAGCGGGCTGCTGGCGTCGGCGCAGCTGGGGCTGCCGGCCGCGGTCGTGTCGCTGGGACTGGCCGAGCACCTGATCAGCGCCGGACAGGCCGCGGCGATCGTGCTTGCCGCGCTGATCAGCCTCGGCGCCTGCTCGCTTGGTGCGGCGCTCCTCGCCCGCCGGGCCGCCCCGACGTAACGGCGATTACCGGGCGGCACGATCCACTAGACTAAGGCCGCCCTAATGGTTAGGGTCACCTAACTCACCCACCGGAGCCCGACCATCACCCCGGAACGCACAGCACTGCTCGGCGCCATCGCCGGATTCACCATCTTCCTCGGCCTGCCGATCGGCCGGTCGCAGAGCCTCAGCCTGCGCACCCGCGCGTTCCTGTCGGTGCTCTCGGCGGGCATTCTCCTGTTCATCTTCTGGGATGTCATGGACGCCGCCCACCAGGGCCTCGAGTCGTCCCTCGAGATCGCCAAGAGCGGGGGCGGCTGGGGCGCCTTTGCCGCGCGCTCGGTGACGCTGGTCGCCGGCCTCGCAATCGGTGCGCTGGGGCTCGCCTGGATCGAGCAGACGCTGATGCGCCGGCGGCCGCGAGCGCCGATGGCCGGCGGCAGCTCGGTCGCTGCTGTCGCCGGCGGCCCGGAGACCGCGGGCCTGCAGGAAGAGGCGGGCCGGGCGGCGCTCGTGCTGGGCATGCTGATCGCGGTGGCGATTGGCCTGCACAACTTCTCCGAGGGCCTCGCAATCGGCGTCTCGGCGCGCGCCGGAACGGTCGCCCTGGCGACGACGCTGATCGTCGGCTTTGCACTCCACAATGCGACCGAGGGATTCGGCATCGTGGGGCCGCTGAACGGCATCAGGCCGAGCTGGCGGTGGCTCTTCGTCGCCGGCCTGGTGGGCGGCGGCCCGACGTTCCTGGGCACGCTGGTCGGCTACCGGGTGACCTCACCGGCGCTCGAGATCTGCTTCTACGCGCTGGCGGCCGGTGCGATCGTCTACGTGGTGGGCCAGCTGTGGACGGGCGCCGCCCGACGGTTGCCGCCGAGCCTCGTGCTCGGCGGCATCGTGCTCGGGTTCAGCCTCGGCATGGCGTCCGACCTGGTGATCACCTACGGCGGAGGCTGACCCCCGCCGGGCCGTCGCTCGACCTCCAGGAAGAGCGGCATCCCGAGCGGGCGTGTCATCTCCTCGGCGAGGTGTGCGACCAGGCCGGCGGTGCGGGCGAGCAGGGCGAAGCCGCGGACGATCTCGGCCGGGAAGTCGAGGTCGGCGAGTGCCGCACCGGCGACGCCGGCGCCGTTGATCGGAAGCGCGCGCCCGGTGCGCTCGGCGTGCGCTGCCGCGACCGCCCGCAGCGCCTGCAGGTGCGGCCCGAGCAGGCCCGTCTCGTCCGCGATCTGGTAGATGCGGGCCGTTCGCGGATCCTCGACCCGGTGCACCGGGTGGCCCAGACCGGGTATTCGCGCCCCCGCCGCCACCCGCGACTCCACCGCCGTGCCGGCGGCCGCCGCCAGCGCCTCCGAGGATGGCTCCGGCCCGGCTTCCGCCAGCACCTCGCGCAGAAAGCGGGCGGTGTCCTCGACGACGCCGAGGAACACCGAACCGGCGCCCAGCAGGCCGGCCGCGACCGCCCCTTGCAGCGACTCGGGCGCGCCGGTGTAGGTGAGCCGGGCGGCCAGCACGGTCGGTGTCAGGCCGTGGTCGGCCAGCGACACCAGGACCGCGTCCAGGAGCCGGGTCTCCGCTTCACTGGGGCGGACACCGCGGATCAGCAGGAAGGTCAGCTCGGTGAACGTCACCCGGCCCATCAGGTCGTCCGCCAGGTCGCTGCCACGGACGGTGATCGAGTCGGCGGTCGTGTGTCCGATGGCCGTCCCCGGCCAGTCGCCCTCGGTCATCGGGAGGTCCTTTCGTAGTCGGTCTCGGCGGCCGTCCGCTCGCGCGGCAGCCGGTGCTTGGCGATGCGTCCGGTCGGCGTGTGCGGGAGCTCCGCCACCGCCTCCAGGTAGCGGGGAACCTTGAACGGCGCAAGCCGCTCGGCGGCGGCCGAGCGGATCGCGGCGAGGTCGGCGGCGGCCGGGTCGGTCACGGCCACGAAGGCCTTGATGTCCTCCTCGGTGAGGTCGGAGGGGACGCCGATCACCGCCGCCTCGAGGACACCGGCCTGCGACGTCAGCGCCTCCTCGATCTCGGCCGGGGCGACGTTCTCGCCCCGCCGCCGGATCACCTCCTTCAGCCGCCCGACGAAGGTCAATGTGTGATCCGGGTTCCAGTGCACGAGGTCGCCGGTGCGTAGCCAGCCGTCCGGCAGCAACACCGCCGCCGT
The DNA here is from genome assembly GCA_036273335.1 of Gaiellales bacterium. GTDB lineage: Bacteria > Actinomycetota > Thermoleophilia > Gaiellales > JAICJC01 > DASUHT01. Next base: position 9,526 of record DASUHT010000067.1, read on the forward strand.
CTCCTCCGGCATGCCCCAGTAGCCGCGCATGACGGCCGGGTTTCGCAGCTGCAGCTCGCCTGGCTGGCCGTCATCAGCAGGCCCGCCATCCTCGGCGACCACCCGCCCCTCGTTCACCTCGCCCAGCGTCGGGTGCTGGCGGATCGCGCCCAGCGTCCCGTAGGGGCGCGTGCCGTGCCGCCAGATGGTGCCGTAGGGCGATTCCGAGAGCGCGTACCCGCAGACGATGCGGAGCCCGAACCGGCGCTCGATCTCGAGCTGTCGCTGCTCGGTCGGCGCCGGACCGGTGTAGCAGAGGCGAAGCGGGTTGTCGGCGTCGTCCGGCCGCTCCGGGCGGCGCATCAGGATCTCCAGCATGGCGCCGATCGCGTTGAACTCGGTCGCACCGTGCTCGCGCGCCTGCTCGATGAAGCGGCTGGCCGAGAAGCGGGGCAGGAGCACGAGCCCGGCCCGGGCGGCGACCGAGCCCAGCATCGAGTAGGCGGGGGCGTTGATGTGGAAGAGCGGGAGCGAGGTCATCAGCTGGTCGTCGTTACGAAGCTCCATCCACCACGGAAAGCCCTCGCCCGCCATGGCGTAGGCGCGGTGCGTCTGGGTCACCAGCTTGGAGCGGCCGGTCGTCCCGGAGGTCGGGATGAGCACGGCCGGGTCGTCTGGCTCGGCCGGGCCGGGGCCGTCGGCGCAAGCCGCGCCGGTGAAGAGCTCCCCCACGGGCAGCGCGTCGTCACCGAGGCCCGGCTCACCGTCGCCGACCACCAGCCTCGGCCGCACCTGGTCGCGCAGGCCGGCCAGCTCGGCGGCGCTCGAGCGCGGGTTGGCGGTGACGACGATCGACCCGGCGTAGGCGCTGGCAAGCCAGGTGAACAGGTGCTGGGACGTGTTCTGCATGGCAGCCAGCACGAGATCCCCCCGGCCGACGCCGTGCCCCGCCAGCGCCGCCGCGGCGCGGCCGATCTGCTCGCGTGCCTCGGCGTAGGTGAACGTTTGCCGCTGGAAGCGCAGCCAGACGCGGTCGGGCGCATCGGCAACCGCCGAGTCGAAGAGCTCCGGGATGGTGCCGGCCGCGCTCACCCGGGGGCGAACCCGACATAGTTCTCGGCCAGCGATGCCGAGGCCGCCCGCGAGGAGACGACGTAGCGGAACTGCGAGCGCTGAAGGCGGCGCTCGAAGGGGTCGTCGCCGGGCAGCCGGTGCATCATCATCGTCATCCACCACGAGAAATGCTCGGCCCGCCAGACGCGGCGCAGGCAGGCGTCCGAGTAGGCGTCCAGCAGGTCGCGGCTGCCGGTGGCGTACCAGGCCACGATGGCCTCCGCCAGGAGCGCCACGTCGGCGATCGCCAGGTTCATGCCCTTGGCGCCGGTGGGCGGCACGATGTGCGCGGCGTCGCCGGCCAGGAACAGGTTGCCGTACTGCATCGGCTCGACGACGAAGCTGCGCAGCGCCGTGATCCCCTTCTCCAGCACCGGCCCCTCGCGCAGCGTCCAGCCCGGCGTGCCCAGGCGGGCTTGCAGCTCCTCCCAGATCCGCTCGTCGGGCCAGTCACCGATGTCCTCGTCGTGGGCGCACTGGATGTAGAGCCGGCTGAGCGTGGGGGAACGCAGGCTGAGCAGGGCGAACCCGCGCTCGTGGTTGGCGTACACGACCTCGTCGTGTGACGGGGGCACGTCGGCCAGGATCCCCAGCCACCCGAACGGATATTCGCGCTCACTATGGGAGAGGGCGCCGGCCGGGATCGCGCCGCGGCTGACGCCATGGAAGCCGTCGCAGCCGGCGATCAGGTCGCAGCCGAGTGTTCGCTCGGCGCCGCCGTGATGGAAGGCGATCATCGGCCGACCGCCGTCCACGTCCTGCAACCGCACGTCTGCGACCTCGAAGAGCAGCGGCGCGCCGGCCGCCAGGCGGATACGGATCAGATCCCTGACGACCTCGGTCTGGCCATAGATGACGATGCCGGCGCCGCCGGTCAGCTCCGTGAGGTCGATCCGGTGGCGCTCGCCATCGAACTGCAGGCCGATGCCGTGGTGGACGATCCCCTCCGCGCGCATCCGCTCGCCGGCCCCCGCCGCGGTGAGGATGTCGGCCGTCCGCTGCTCCAGGACGCCGGCCCGGATGCGCTGCTCGACGTGCTCCCGGCTGCGGCGCTCCAGCACCACCGACTCGATTCCCTCGCCGAGCAGGATCTGTGCCAGCGTCAGGCCGGCCGGGCCGGCGCCGACGATCGCCACCTGGGTGCGGGTCACTCCCGCTCCTCGTCCATCAGCCGCTGGGCGAGCGCGAAGGCGTCGTTGGCCGCCGGCACACCGCAGTACACGGCCGACTGCAGGATGACCTCCTTGATCTCGTCCCAGGCGACGCCGTTTCGCCGCGCCGCCCGCAGGTGCAGCTCGAGCTCCCGCTCCCGGTCGAGGGCGATCAGCGCGGCGATCGTAACCAGGCTTCGCGTCCGCCGGTCGAGCCCCGGTCGGGCCCAGATCTCCCCCCACGCGTAGCGCGTGATCAGATCCTGGAACTCCCGGGTGAGATCTCCGGCAGCCGCCGTTGCGGCATCCACGTGAGCGTCGCCGAGCACCTCCCGGCGCACCCGCATCCCCTGCTCCCGCCGCTCGTCGGTCATGCCGCCATATGCTCCTCGATCAGCCCGCCGACTGCCACCGGCTGTTCCACGTGGGCCAGGTGCGAGCAGCGATCGAGCACGACCAGGCGCGCCTCCGGGATGCCGTCGGCGATTCTCCGGCCGTCGGCCGGCGGCGACACCGGGTCGGCGTCGGCCGAGATCACCAGTGCCGGCGCGGCGATCCGCCCCAGGCCGTCGAAGTCCCAGTCGGCGATGGCGTCGCAGAGCGCGGCGTACGAGCCGGGGTCGACGCCTTGCAGGAACGCCGCGACCGGCTCGACCTGCTCCGGATGCGCGGCCCGGAACGCCTCCGTGAACCACCGCTCCGGTGCCGACTCGACGACCGGCTCGAGGCCGCGCCTGCGCACCGTGCGCGCCCGCTCCCGCCACGCCTCGGCGGTTCCGAAGCGGGTCGAGGTACAGGCCAGGACGAGGCGGTCGATCCGCTCCGGGGCGTTCCTGGCAAGCCACATCCCGGTTGCCCCTCCCATCGAGAGGCCGCAGAAGCCGGCACGGGCAATCCCCAGCTCGTCGAGCAGTCCGACCACGCCCGCTCCCAGCAGGGCAACGGAGCAGTCGCCGCCCACCGGCGGCGAGTCGCCGTGTCCGGGCAGGTCGTAGGAGATGATCCGGAAGCGGTTTGCGAGCCTGCTCTCGACCTGCTCCCAGAGCGCCCGCGAGGTGCCGAGGGCGCCCGCCATGACCAGCGGCGGGCCGCTGCCCAGCTGCGTCCAGCGGATCACGCGCCGGCCCTGCCCCGATAGCGGGCGAGGGCGCGGTCGACGTGCTCGCGGGCGCGGCCCAGGTAGCCGCTCGGGTCGAGGGCCCGGTCGAGGTCGGCGGCGGCCAGTCCCAGCCGGTCGTCGGCGAGCAGCTCGTCACGGAAGCTGCCGCCGGCTGCGGCCCGGCCGGCTGCCGCGGCGACGATCTCGTACGCGGTCTCGAGGCCGTGCTCGGGGGCGATCAGGAAGCTGATCCGTTCCGCCATCACCAGGCCGCCGCCGGCGTCCATGTTCGCCCGCATCCGTGCCGTGTCCACCTGAAGACCGCCCAGCGATCCGGCCAGCGCCTCGGCAGCGGCGCCCGTGAAGGCGAGCGCCTGCGAGAGCGCACCCCACTCGGCCTGCCAGGCGCCGGCCGCCCGCTCGTGCTCCTGGTCCATGCAGCGAAGCAGGATCTCGGCCGCTCCGCGGGCGCGCCGGCAGCAGGCGGACGCGACCACCGAGCCGGCCGGGTTCCGCTTGTTGGGCATGGTCGAGGAGCGGCCGGTCACCGCCTCCGCGACCTCCCCGACCTCGGTCTGGGCGAGCAGGATCACGTCGCCGGCGATCTTCTCGCAGGCGCCGGCGGCGATGGCCAGGGCGGCGGCCAGCTCGGCCACCCGCGAGCGGTCGGTGTGCCAGGGTGCGTGCGGCTCCGGCAGCCCCAGCTCACCGGCGTAGAGACCGGCCACCGCTCCCGCCTCGGCGCCGAGGGCGGCGAGGGTGCCGCCGGCGCCGGCAAGCTGCGCGCAGAGGCGTGTCTCGAGGAGCGCCGCCAGCCGGTCGAGCGCATCCAGGAGTGCGACCAGCCAGCCCGCGGCCTTGGCGCCGAAACTCGTCGGCACCGCCTGCTGGAGCAGTGTCCGGGCCGCCATCGGGGTCGTTCGGTGGGTCTCGGCGAGCCGTGCCGCCGCGGCGGCGGCGGCGTCCAGGCGCTCCTCGACCAGTCGCAGGGCGCCCCGCGCGACGAGCATCGCCGCGCTGTCCATGATGTCCTGGCTGGTGGCGCCGAAGTGCACGTAGCCGGTGGCGTCGCCGCCGACCGCCGCCCGTAGCTCGCGAACCAGCGGCTCGACGGGGTTTCCCGCCCGCCGCCCGTCCTCGGCCAGCCGTCCGGTGTCGTAGAGCTCCGGCCGGCAGCGGTCGGCAATCGCGCTCGCCGCCGCGGCCGGCACGACCCCAGCCGCCGCCTCGGCCGCGGCCAGCGCCCGCTCGGCGTCCAGCATCGCCGCCAGCCAGGCGTCGTCGGCGACGGCATCGGCCAGCGCGCGCGGCACGAGCAGTGCGTCGAATCCGCTCACACGACGAAGAACACCGTCTCGCGATCGCCCTGCAGGCGGATGTCGAAGCGCAGGCCGGAAGGGCTCGGCGTGGCCACGAGTGTCGACCGCTCGTCGTCGGAAAGGCTCGCCAGCACCGGGTCGGCTGCGTTCGCCGCCGACTCGTCCGGGAAGTACATGCGCGTCAGTACCGGCTTCAGGAGGCCGCGTGCGAACACGAGCAGGCTCAGGTGCGGCGCGCCGCCGGCGGTCGGCCCCGGCTTCACCGTATGCAGGACGTACTCGCCGTCCGGCGCGGTGCCCGCCCGGCCCCAGCCGAAGCCCGGCGGGTGCTGGCCCGCGGCATCGGCCTGCCAGACCTCGACCATGGCGTCCGGCACGGGCTGCTGCTCGCCGTCCAGGACGAGGCCGGCGATCGTCACGGCGCCCGCAACGCCGTCCCCGGCGAGCAGGTTCTGCTGGCGGTCGAGGAGCCCGAACTCGAAGAACGGCCCAACCGTCTGCGACGGCGTGGGTTCGGGCATCCGCCTCAATCCTCCATCGGGGTCGCGGAGCGGCTGCCGACCACGATGTCGAAGCGGTAGCCGAGCGCCCACTCGGGCGTCGTGGTCTCCCAGTCGAGGGCGCTGACCAGCCGCTCCCGGGCGGCCGGGTCGCGCACCGACTGGAAGATCGGGTCGTCCGCGAACAGCGGGTCGCCGGGGAAGTACATCTGGGTCACCAGGCGGTCGGTGAACGCCCGGCCGAAGACCGAGAAGTGGATGTGCGCCGGCCGCCAGGCGTTCGGGTGGTTCTGCCAGGGGTAGGCCCCCGGGCGGATCGTGACGAAGCGGTAGCGGCCGTCGTCATCGGTCAGGCAGCGGCCGGCGCCGGTGAAGTTGGGGTCGAGCGGCGCGGGGTGCTGGTCGACGCGGTGGACGTAGCGGCCGGCGGCGTTGGCCTGCCAGATCTCGACCAGCGCCGAGCGGATCGGCCGTCCGTCACCGTCCAGCAGGCGGCCGCTGACGACGATTCGCTGCCCCAGCGGCTCGCCGGCATGCTGCCCGGTCAGATCGGCGTCGCCGGCATCCGGGCGATCGTCGCCGAACGCGGGCCCGGTCGTGTCGGCGATCCGGTCGGGGAGCATGACGAGCGGTCTCGAAGGCGCCCGCAGGACGGTCGATCGATAGGCGGGATACAGGTACGGCGGGTCGCCATCGGGCACGCGGCGAAGCGCGCTCACGCTCCCTCCTCCGATCCCGCCGGCCGCAGGCGGCGAAGTGCCTCCAACTCGCCGCCGCGGGGCGGCCGGGACTCCTCGAGCGGCTCGGCGACTCGCAGGTCCCACTCGGTCGCCTCGCGCACCTGGGCAGCGGTGACCCCTGGGTGGACGAGCGTCAGCACGAGCTCGCACGTCTCCGGGTCGGGCTCCAGGATCCCAAGGTCGGTGATGACGGCGGTCACCCCGCGGCCCGGCATGGCCGGCGCCGTGCGCGAGCCGGGGCCGTTCCCGAAGCCGACGGTGGATCGGAAGTCGAGTTGCTCGACGAACGCCCGCCGGCTGTGCTGGAGCATGACCAGGGTCTCGCCGCAGAAGGCGGCGATCTCGGGCGCGCCGCCGCCGCCGGGCAGGCGGACGCGGGGCCGTTCGTAGTTGCCGATGACCGTGCTGTTCAGGTTGCCGAAGCGGTCGATCTGGGCCGCGCCCAGAAACCCGACGTCGATCCTGCCGCCCTGGAGCCAGTAGGCGAACACCTCGGGGACCGGCACGACCGCCTGTGCGGTCTCGGCAAGCTCGCCGTCGCCGATCGAGAGCGGCAGGTGGCGCGGGCGGGCGCCGATCGTTCCACTCTCGTAGATGAGCACGCAGTCCGGTGCGTGCGTCGCCAGCGCCAGGTTGGCGGCCTGGCTGGGCAGCCCGATGCCGACGAAGCAGACGGCGCCGTCAGGCAGCCGGCGGGCGGCGGCGACCGCCATCATCTCCACCGAGTTGTACTCGCCGGCGCGGTCGCTCATGCCGGCGATGCCTCGGCCGAGCGCAGGGAGGCGCGGTACTCCTGCACGCCGGCGGTCTCCAGTACGTGCTGCCGCATCCACGCCTGGAACCGGTCGCGGTCGCGACTGATCCCGTCCCAGCTCCGGTAGAAGGCGTTGTCGCGGTCGTAGTAGCCGTGCGCATAGGAGGGGTGGGCGCCGCCCGGCGCCACGGCGACCGCGGTGATCGTCCAGGACGGGATGACGATCGAGCCCGGGCGCTGCACCAGCTCGTCCACCAGCTCCTCGACGGTGACGATCGACCGCGCGGATGCGAGCACCGCCTCCTTCTGGACTCCGCTGATCCCCCAGAGCTGCACGTTACCCCGGCGATCGGCCTGCTGGGCGTGCACGATCCCGACGTCCGGCCTGATCGCCCGCACCGCCGCCAGCCGCTCGCCGGTGAACGGGCAATCGATCCAGGCCAGGCGGGTGCGGGCCGCCAGGTCGGTGCCCGCATACCCGCGCAGGGCGCCGAAGGGGAGGTTGGCGGCGCCGGCCGCATAGGCCGCGGCCATGCCGGCGTGCGAGTGCTCCTCGATCTCCAGCGGCGCCGGCCAGTCGTGCTCGACCGCGTCGCGCAGGCGGTGCAGTGACCCGACGCCCGGGTTGCCGCCCCACGAGAAGACGAGCCGGGAGGCGCAGCCCATCCCGATCAGCTGGTCGTAGACGACGTCGGGCGTCAGCCGCATCAGGCACAGCCCGGTCCGCTGCTGGCGGACGATCTCGTGTCCGGCGGCGTGCGGGATCAGGTGTGTGAACCCCTCGAGCGCGACCGTGTCGCCGTCGTGGACGAGCTCGGAGACCGCGTCGCTGAGCGAGACGACGTCCGCCACCGCGGCCTCAGAACGGGAACGGGCGGGTGCCGCTCTGCACCGTGATCCAGCGCAGCTCGGTGAACTCGTCCATCGCGAACGTGCCGCCAAAGCGGCCCCAGCCGCTGTCCTTGACGCCGCCGAACGGCATCTGCGGCTCGTCATGGACCGGCTGGTCGTTGACGTGCACGATCCCCGCCTGCAGAGATTCGGCAAGCGCCAGACCGCGGTCGGGGTCGCTCGTGATGATTCCGGCGGCCAGACCGTAGGAGGTCGCGTTGGCCTCCCGAACGGCCGCCTCGGGGCCGTCCACGACATGCAGGGCGGCCACCGGGCCGAACGTTTCCAGGTGGGCCAGCTCGACGTTGGCCGGGACGTCGCTGACCAGCGTCGCCTGGTAGCAGTTGCCGATCGCCTGACCGCCGGCGAGCACCCGCGCACCGCTCGCCACCGCCTCGTCCACCCGCCGCTTCACCGTCTCCAGTGCGGCGGGCGTGATGAGCGGTCCGATGATCGTGTCCTGCTCGCGCGGGTCGCCCACCTTGAGGCCGGCCGTCTTGGCCGCCAGCCGCACGCTGAACTCGTCCGCGATTGCCCGCTCGACGATGATCTTGCGGGCCGACATGCAGATCTGGCCCTGGTGCAGATAGGCACCGAAGGCGGCCGCCGAGACGGCGTAGTCGAGATCGGCATCGGCCAGCACGATCAGCGGATTGAACCCTCCCAGCTCGAGCACCACCCGCTTCAGGTTGCGGCCGGCGGCCTCGGCCAGCTTGCGGCCGGTGGCGGTCGAGCCGGTGAAGTTGATGCGCCGGACGAGCGGGTTCTCGACCAGCTCGTCGGCGATTGCCTGGGCCTCGCCGCGGGCGTGCGTGACCACGTTCAGGACGCCGTGCGGGAGGCCCGCCGCGGTGAAGATCTCGCCCCACAGGAGGCCGCCGACGTAGGGCGACTCCTCGCTCGGCTTGAGCACCACGGTGTTTCCGAAGACGAGCGGCGCGGCGATCGACCGGGCGGACAGGATGAGCGCCGCGTTCCAGGGCGCGATCGCGCCGACCACCCCGACCGGGCGACGAACGCCCATCGCGAAGGCGCCGGGCAGGTCGGAGGGAAGGACGGTGCCGGTCGGGGCGTAGGCGGCCCCAGCCGCCTGCCGGAAGAGGCCGGGGACGAAGCCCATCTGGAACATTCCGAAGCCGAAGCTGCAGCCGGTCTCCTTGGCCAGCCACTCGACGACCTCCGCCTGGCGGCTCTCGAGCACGTCGGCGGCCTTCAGGAAGATCGCCTGACGCACCGCCGGAGGCGTCTTCGACCAGCCCTCGAACGCCTCCTCGGCCGCCGCCACGGCCCGCCGTGCGTCGGCCCGGCCGCCCGCTGCCACGTGCGCCACGACCTCGCCGGTGAACGGGTCGAAGTCCTCGAACCGGCCACCCTCGGCGGCCTCGGCCCATTCCCCGTTGATGAACTGGTCGCAGTTTCGGGCCGCAGTCTTGGTGGCGCTCATCGGTTCCCCCTCGAGGTTGCTCGGTCAGGGCGCCGGCCGTCCGCCGGGCACGGTGCCCGCCCCGCATCGTCCCAGGCGCCTGTTCGACGGTCAAGACGGTGTTCTAGTATCTGGAATAGTGAGCCATTCGCAGTCCCTCGAGCGTGGCCTCGCCATCCTCTCCGCGTTTCGCCCCGACCGACCGCTGCTGGGAATCAGCGAGCTTGGCCGCCAGCTCGGCCTGAACCGCAGCACCACCCACCGCTACGTGGCCACGCTGGCCGGGCTCGGCTACCTGCTCCAGGACCCGGTGACGCGCAAGTACCGGCTGGGGCCGCGGGTGCTCGACCTGGGCTTCTCGGCGATCAACTCGATGGAGCTTCGCGAGATCGCCACGCCCCACCTGCAGGAGCTCTCCGACGCGACCGGGCACACCGTCAACATGGCGATCCTGGACGGCGACGACATCGTCTACATCGAGCGCGTCCGCTGCTCGCAGCCGGGCCAGCGCGAGATCGACCTGAACCTGCACGTCGGCTCGCGACTGCCCGCATACTGCACGTCGCTGGGCAAGGTGCTGGTCGCCCACCTCCCCGACGCCCAGCGGGCAGACGTTGTGACGCGGGTGGAGCTGGCCAGGCGGGGGCCGAACACGGTCACCGGCCGCGACGCCTTCGCCCGGGAGTTGACCCGTGTGCGATCCGCAGGGATGGCCGTCAACAACGAGGAGCTCGCGTACGGGCTGCGCTCGATCGCCGTTCCCGTCCGCTCGCAGAGCGGCGAGGCAATTGCCGCCATCAACCTGGCCGTACATCGCTCGATGGTCTCGATGGAGGACATGGTGGCCCATCTGGGGCCGCCGCTCGAGCGCACCGCGGCGCAGATCTCGTCCCGCATCGGCCACCGGCCGGCGGTTCCGCGCTGACCCCTGCTGCCCGTTAGGGGGAATTGGAGGGCGCAACAGGGCAAACCCCCGGGCGAGGGACGCCAGAGCGTCGTCGTCGACGAACCCTTAGAGCATGGTTACTCGAGGCGCCCTTGCGGGCGGCCAGTCCGGACAGGCCCTGCCGCTGATCGTGGTCTTCATGGTGGTCCTCCTCGCCTTCGCCGGGTTGGTTATCGATCTCGGCAACGCCTACCGCGTGCAGCAGGCGCTGCAGGCGTCGACCGACGCCTCGGCTACCGCCGGCGCCGGCCAGCTGACCCTCGCCTACCCCCCGAACACGGCCAACGCGATCGCTCGGGCCCAGTACTACGGCTCCGAGACCGGCGGCCATAACGCGATCCCCGGCGTGCCGTCCTCGGGCGTCACGCAGACGGTCACCACCAGCTGCGTGCTCACCGTGTCGACCCTCCCGTGCACGAACGCGAACACCGTCACGGTCAAGCAGTCGGCGTCGGTCCCCACGTACTTCCTGCGCGTGCTCGGCGTCAACTCGATCAAGATCTCGACCAGCGCCAAGGCCTGCTCGCCGTGCAACGAGATCCCGCTGGACATCCAGCTGGTGATCGACCGCACCGGGTCGATGGCCAACCAGAGCTCGGGTATCGTCAAGTGGACGGCCCTCCAGCAGGGGCTCCTGCAGGGCTTCCTGCCCGGCCTCGACTCGTCGGTCGACTACGTCGGGCTCTCCACCCTGCCGCCGGACACGAACGGCACGAGTGACATCTGCAAGGCCGAGACCGGCACCAACCCCTCGCCCTACGACGTCACGAACCCGACCTATACAGTCGTCCATCTGAGCAACAACTACATGAACTCGTCGGGACAGCTGATCGCCGGCTCGCCGCTGATCTCGGACATCAACTGCATGAAGCCGGGCGGTGGCACCGACTACGCCGATGCCATGGCCGCCGGCTACGCCGAGCTGCAGGCCAACGGCCGGCCTGGTGTGCAGAAGGTGATGGTGCTGCTTTCGGACGGCGCCGCCAACAACGGCCAGAACTGTGTGACGACGACCAAGAAGGTTGGCGGCAAGACGGTCACCGTCAAGGACACGAAGCCGCACTGCATCCAGCCCTGCCAGAGCGCTGTCAACGACGCCGCCACCTACAAGGCGAACAACGTCCTCATCTACACGATCCTCTACGGCGACCAGTCGGGCGGCCCGGCCTGCCAGGACTACACCGGCGCCAACGAGGTGCCCGCGATCCAGCCCTGGACGGCGATGCAGAACATCGCCAGCCCGGGCAACTACTACCCGGATCCCAATCCCGCGAACCTGCAGACCGTCTTCCAGCAGATCGCCGCGGACATGGCCGCCGGCTCCAGCCGCCTCGTCGACTAACCCACCCCGGCCGCTTCCCGGGCGGCCGGAACGGTGTCATGTCACAGCAAGAGGGGCCAGAAACCGGGCTGCGGCCGGGGCCAGCGACGCGCCGATCTGGCGGGCATCGCGGCGCTCACCGCGGGTCTTGAAGGAGTGATCGGCGCCGGTCACCTCGAGGAGTTCCGCCCGCGGCACCAGCCGTCCGACGACCGCATGCAGCAGCTCGGGCTGGGCGAAGACGTCCCGCGTGCCCTGCAGGAAGAGCATCGGCGCCGCCACCGAGGCCAGGTGCGCGTCGCGCAGCTGCTCCGGGCGGCCGGGCGGGTGCAGGGGGTAGCCGAGAAAGACGAGCGCCGCGGCCGGCATCCCCTCGGCGGCGGCCATCGACGCGATCCGACCGCCCATCGACTTGCCCGCGGCGGCGATCGGCCCGCCGCCGGCCCGCCGGCCGGCCTCGGCGAACGCCGCCCGCCAGGCCGCAATCAGCACCGGCGGCCGGTCGGGCGCGCGCCGGCCCGCTGCCATGTACGGGAAGTCGAAGCGAAGCGATGGGTGGCCGAGGGCAGTCATCTCCATGGCAAAGCCTTCGAGGAACGGCGAGCGCATCCCCGAGCCGGCGCCATGGGCGAGGACGACGAGGCAGCCGGCGCCGTCCGACGTCGCCCACAGCCCGGGCAGGGCGGCGCCGCCTTCCACGGGGATCTCGATCTCGTCTGCTGCCATCGGCGTGCATCTTCGCCGGGATCGTCTAGCGTCGGAGGCATGCAGCGGGAGAGCGACGCGATCGTCCTCGGCCTGGGCGGGCTGGGAAGCGCCGCCGTCTACTGGCTGGCCCGGCGCGGTCAGTCGGTCGTCGGGCTGGAGCAATTCGAGCTGGGCCATTCCAACGGCGAGTCGCAGGACCACTCGCGGATCATCCGGCTCTCGTACCACACACCGGAGTACGTCCGCCTGGCGCGGGCGGCATATGCCGCCTGGTCGGAGCTTGAGGCCGACCTGGGCGCGCCGCTGATCGTGCGCACGGGCGGCGTCGACCTCTACCCGCCGGGCGCTGCCGAGCGTTCCGCATATCTGAGCAGCATGGACGCCTGCGACGTCCCCTACGAGCTGATGGACGCCGGCGAGGCGATGTTGCGCTGGCCGGAGTTCCGGCTCGATTCCGACGTCGAGGCGTGCTTCCAGGCCGAGTCGGGCATCGCCCCGGCGGCGCTCTGCAATGCCGCCCACCAGCGGATGGCCCGCGATCACGGTGCGACGCTCGTGGAGCATGCCGGGGTTACCGGTATCGAGGCGGGCGGCGGTGAGGTGGAGGTGACCGCCGCCGGCGACCGCTACCGCGCGGAGCGGCTGGTCATCGCGGCCGGCCCGTGGACGAACGGCGCTCTCGGCCATCTCGGCTTCGAGCTGCCGCTGACAGTCACCCAGGAGCAGGTCACCTACTTCCAGACCGACGCCGCCTGGGCGTTCGCGCCCGACCGCTTCCCGATCTGGATCTGGATGGGCGACCCCTGCTTCTACGGCTTCCCCGTCTACGGCGAGCAGGCGGTCAAGGCGGCCTGGGACGCGGGTGGCGCCGAGACGACGGCCGAGACGCGAAGCTTCGATCCGAATGCCGAGAACGCCCGGGCGGTGCGCGAGTTCGTGGAGCGGACGATCCCCCGCGCGGCGGGCCCGGAGCTCTACACCAAGACGTGCCTGTACACGATGCCGCCCGACCGCGACTTCGTCCTCGACGTGCTGCCCGGTCACCCCGAGATCGCCCTCGCCGTCGGCGCCGGCCACGCCTTCAAGTTCGCCGGTGTCATCGGCCGCATCATGAGCGACCTGGTGCTCGATGGCGACTGCGCCGACGACCTGGCGCCGTTCCGCTTCGACCGGCCGATCTTGCACGAGCGCGCGCCCGAAAAGAACTTCCGCATCTAGGCGTACCGCTGTCCTGACCGTCCGCGCCTCGGCGGTGGGCTGTACTCCGCGGTGGCGGCTGGGGGGTGCCAGGGCTCTGGCGACCCCTGGCACCAGGGGCCGGCGGTTTGCTGGTCTGAATAAAAGGGGTCAGACCCTTTTATTCAGTCGTTGCGCCCACAACGGTTCCCGCCCTCGGGGGTGGTCGGTACTCCACGGTGGCGGCAGGGGGGAAGCCAGGGCTCTGCGACCCCTGGCACCTGGGGCCGGCGGTTTGCTGGTTGCCTTGGCGTATTCACGCCGGCTTCGCCGGCCTGCATACGCCGCGTTAGGCGGTGGTGCGCTGGCGGCCCGCGGAGCGGGCATACCGCGGTGCCGCGAACTGGTCGCTGTGCATGACGACCGGGCCGTGCACGACCAGTCCCTCCGGCGCACGCTCCGCAATCAGGCTCGGCAGCAGATCCTCGGCCAGCCACTCGCGGCCGTGGGCGACTGACGCGCGGGCCTGGATGCGAACCAGGTCGCCGTCCAGCTGCTCGACCTCGGAGACCCAGGGTGGCGTGACGAACCTGGTCGGGCCGGCGGGCACCATCGCCGCCACCCGCTCGATCAGGTCTCGGGCGTCGCCCTCGTCGGTGCAGAAAAGCTCCAGCGCGACCTCGCGGGTCGCCGACGGCAGCACCCGGGCGGCCGTGATCTGCGAGTTCCCGATCCGGATCGAGTCGCCGTTGACCGCGCGCAGCCTGGTCGAGCGCAGACCCATCTCGTCGACGACGCCCTGCAGGCCCCAGGGCTCCAGCGTGACGTTGTCCCCGACCGAGAACCAGCCTTCGAAGAACATGAAGAAGCCGGCCAGGATGTCGGTCAGGAAGCGCTGGGCGGCGAATCCGATGAGCAGGACGAAGAGCGACGCGCCGGCGACGGCTGTCAGCCGGCCGGTGTCCGAGAAGAGCGCCAGCGAGATCACCAGGGCGATGCCGAAGACGGCGTAGCGAAGCGTCGTTCGAACGAGCGAGACGGCGGTCTCGTGCCGCTTCAGGGCGATGATCGTGCCGGTGTCGACGTTCGTCGCCTCGGCCCGTCGCTCGCGCCGCCGGACGAGTGTCTCGGCGAGGCGGCCGGCGACGCGCGAGATCGCCCAGGCAGCCAGGAACAACCCGGCCACCTGGACCAGCGCGATCAGCGTGGACCCTGACGGAACGTGAACGTGCACCTCCGCAGGATGCCACGGCGACCTTGGAGCACGCTTCAGCGGCCACTCGTACCATTTCGATCATGCTGTTTCCGACGGTGACGTTCGCGGTCTTCTTCGCGATCGTTCTGCCGCTGAACTGGCTGCTCCTCCCGCGCGGGCGCGTCTGGAGCGTCTTCATCATCGTCGCCAGCTACATCTTCTACGGCTGGTGGGACCCCCGGTTCGTGCTCCTGCTGGGCGGGATGACGCTCTGGAACCAGCTGATGGCCGTCGTCATCGACCGGGCCGAGGGGCGCGCCCGGTCGGCCCGGCTGGCGATCGCGGTGGCCGGCGACCTGGCGGTGTTGGGCTACTTCAAGTACGCGGACTTCTTCCTCGTCTCGGTGCACAACGGCTTTGCCCGGCTGGGCCTGGACGTCGGCGTGCCGGTGCTCCAGGTGACGCTGCCGATCGGCGTCTCCTTCTTCACATTCCAGGCGCTCTCGTACGTGATCGACGTCAAGCGGGGGATCGTGCGGCCGGCGCCGCTGATCGACTTCGCCGTCTACCTCAGCTTCTTCCCGCACCTGATCGCCGGCCCGATCGTGCGCGCCCGCGAGCTCCTGCCCCAGATCTTCGGCCGCCACGACCCGCGCCGGGTGGACGTCAGCGGCGCCTTCTTCCTGATCGTCTCCGGCCTCTTCAAGAAGGTCGTGCTCTCCGACCTGCTCTCGACCCGCATCGTCGATCCCGTATTCGCCGCGCCCAGCCTGCATTCGGGGCTGGAGACGCTGGTCGCCGTCTACGCCTACGCCGCCCAGATCTACTGCGACTTCTCCGGCTACACGGACATCGCGATCGGCCTCGCCATCCTCCTCGGCTTCCGCTTCCCGCAGAACTTCGATGCGCCCTATACCGCCGTCGGCTTCCGGGACTTCTGGCGGCGCTGGCACATGACGCTCTCCCGGTTCCTACGCGACTACCTGTACATCCCGCTCGGCGGCAACCGCATGGGGCGCCTGCGCACCTATCTCAACCTGATGGCGACGATGCTTCTGGGCGGGCTCTGGCACGGCGCCTCCTGGACGTTCGTGATCTGGGGCGGCATGCAGGGGAGTGCGCTCTGCGGCGAGCACCTGTGGATGGAGGAGCGCGACCGGCGCGGCTGGCAGGAGCTGACGCGGTCGCGCGCCCGCCGCTGGGTTGCGCGGCTGCTCACGTTCAACCTGATCTGCCTGGGCTGGATCTTCTTCCGCGCAGGCTCGATGGCGACGGCGACGGCGGTGCTGGGCCGGCTCGTCCACGGCTGGGGGGAGCCGTCGCCGCTGGTGACCCGGGGAGTGCTGGCTGCGACGATCGCCGGGATCGGCGTCCAGTACGTGCCGGCCGAATGGTTCACCCGCCTGAAGGCGGCATTCGCTCAGCTGGGGCCGGTGCAGATGGGGTTCGCCCTCGGGCTGTCGCTGCTCGTCATCTCGGTGCTCGGCCCGTCCGGCGTCGCCCCGTTCATCTACTACGCCTTCTGAGATGGCGACCGGTCCCGACAGCCCTCCCCGTCGCCAACGGCCGATCGGCCACGCCGTCGCCGCCATCCTGATCGCCTTCGCGGTGGTGATCGTGCTGGACGCCGACGGCATGCTCTCGACTGCCCGCCAACTGCCCTACGGCTCGACCCGGCGGGCGGTGGCGGTGGCGTTGATGCGGCCGGTGGCGACGGTCACCGACGCGCTCTACCTGAACCGGCCGGTGCAATGGATGGAGCGCGCCGTCGGCAAGCGCTCGCTGGGCGTCTCCGGCGATCCCTTCGCATCCGCGCCCAACCCGCCGCCCCTGCCACCGCCGAACAACCCATCGTCCGGCGGCTCGGGCACCACCCCGGTGCGGCACGGGAAGCCGCGGCTGACGCCGGCCAACCCACTGCGCATCCTGGTCGCCGGCGACTCGCTGGCCGGCGACTTCGGTCCACTGCTCCAGGAATACGGCACGCGCACCGGCGTCATCGAGCCGGCAGGGCAGGTGGACTTCCGGATCGGCACCGGGCTGGCCCGGCCGGACGTCTTCGACTGGCCGCGCGAGCTGCGCGAGGACATCGCCGCCAACCACCCGAACATGGTCGTGCTGACGTTCGGCCTGAACGACGACCAGCCGATGACCGGACCGACCGGCAACTACCTGGCGCTCGGATCCCCCGGCTGGATCGCCGAGTACCGGCGCCGGGTCGGGGCGATGATGGACATTGCCCTGGCCGCCGGAGCAAAGGTGATCTACGTCTCGCCACCGCTGGTGCCCGACCATGCGCGCAGCGCCCGCTACCAGCAGATCGCCACGCTGATCGCGCAGGCGGCGGCGCGGCGTGGACCGGACGTCCGCGCCTTCAACACCGGGAAGCTGCTCGACCCGAGCGGGCGCTACACGCAGTTCGCCAAGGTGAACGGCCAGCTGGTGGCGCTTCGCCGCAGCGACGGGGTGCACCTGTCCGCGTACGCCGACCAGCGGATGGCTGCGTCGGTGCTGCGGACGATCGGCGGCTGGTACCGCTTCCCGCACCACCACATCTTCTAAAGCCGGGAGCGGATCTCCCAGAGATCCGGAAAGGCGGGACGGAAGAGGGTCGATCGCAGGTACTCGGCGCCTGCCGAGCCGCCGGTGCCGGGCCGGGCGCCGATCGTCCGCTCGACCATCTTGACGTGGCGGTAGCGCCATTCCTGGATGCCCTCGTCGATGTCCACCAGGCGCTCGCAAACGCCGCCGGCCGCCGGGTCGGCCCGGTAGATCGCGACCAGCGCCTCCTGGACGGCCGGGTCGGGCGTGATCGGTTGCGTGACGTCGCGGTCGAGTGCGCCGGCCGGCAACGCATGACCGGCCGCCGCCAGGTATCGCAGCAGCGAGTCGAAGACCGACCGCCGCTGCATCGCCTCGGCGATCGCCGTCCGCTCCGGCGAGCCCTCGGCGTACGGCTCGAGCATCGACGGGTCGCGCCGTCCGAGCACGGCCTCCAGCTGCCGGAACTGGGCCGACTGGAAGCCGGACGCCGACTCCAGCCGGCCCCGGAACGACCCAAAGCCGAGCGGCGTCATCGTCTCCAGCACGTCGATCTGCGCGACCACCGTCTTCAAGATGGTGAGGATCCGCTTGGCGGCGGCGCCGGCGGCCGCTGCGTCGCCGGCCTCCAGGTTCTCCTGGAGGTGCGCAAACTCATGGAGCAGCGCCTTGAACCAGAGCTCGTAGACCTGGTGCACGACGATGAAGAGCAGCTCGTCGTGCTCCGGCCCCTCAGACACCGGCACCTGGCAGGCCAGCAGCTCGTCCAGGTGCAGATAGGAGGAGTAGGTCAGGGCCCGTGATGCCACGGGCGCACGATACTTGCGGGGCCGGGGGTGGGATTTCAACCCAACCGTTGACAACGTCTGGCCGATTCGACAAGATCACCGGTCTAGACCTCTGCCCATACGGGGAAAGGAACGGTGAAACGTGGACGATTCCGTCCAGTCGGATAGCCGAGACCTCGCTGAGTTCGGCTACAAGCAGGAGCTACATCGGACGCTCGGGAGCTTCTCGGCGTTCGCCGCAGGATTCAGCTACATCTCCATCCTCACGGGCATGTTCCAGACATCGGGCTACGGCTTCTTCTTCGGTGGCCCAGCGTTCGCATGGTTCTGGCTCGTCGTTTTCTT
>DASUHT010000068.1:0-7425 GCA_036273335.1 Gaiellales bacterium
AGGGAGCGCCCATACCTGATCGTATGGGCGCGACCGAGGACGAAGCGAGGCGACAGTTCGCAGCCGCAACCCCGCCACAGTCGGCCGACTCACCAGAGATATGTGGCCAGGCCCGCGTGGATCCGGGGTCAGCCATCTCAGGCCGCAGCGGCGGCCTGGAGCGCCGAGCGCACGCCGTCCACCACCTGGCGCTGACGCTCCTCGTCGAGCGTCGGGAACATCGGGAGCGCCAGACCTTCGCGGGAGGCCCGCTCCGTCTCGGGAAACTGCCCGGGCCGGTAGCCGAGGTCGGCGAACACCGGCTGCAGGTGCAGCGGCGTCGCGTAGTAGACGGCATTGCCGATGCCGGCGTCACGAAGGCCGCTGGCGAGCGCATCGCGGCGCTGGCTGCGGGCGACGTAGAGGTGGTAGACGTGGCGCGAGCGAGCGGGCTCGGCGGGGATCTCGAGCAGCTCTCCCAGGCCGAGGTCGCGGTAGCGGGCGGCAGCCGCCCGGCGGCCGTCGTTCCAGCGCTCGGCGTGGGGCAGGAAGCGGCGCAGGATTGCCGCCTGCATCTCGTCCATGCGCGAGTTGACGCCGACGTACTCGAATGTCCGCTTGTCCCGCGAGCCGTGGAAGCGGAGCATGCGCACGCGCTCGGCAAGCTCGTCGCTGGTCGTCAGCACCAGACCGGCATCGCCCATCGCCGGCAGGTTCTTGGTGGGGAAGAACGAGAACGTGGCGACATCGCCGACCGACCCGGCCGCGCGCCCCTCGCGGGACGCGCCAAACGCCTGGGCCGCGTCTTCGACAAGTGCCAGGCCGTTGCGATCGGCCAGCTCGCGGAAGGCGTCCAGCTCGGCCACCTGACCGAACACGTGGACGACGACGATCGCCCGCGTGCGCTCGGTGATCGCCGCCTCGGCGGCCGCCGGATCGAGGTTGAACGTCTGCGGGTCGATGTCCGCGAACACCGGCGTCGCGCCCACCCGGGCGATCGCCTCGGCCGTCGCATAGAAGGTGTACGGCGTGGTCACCACCTCGTCGCCCGGCCCGACGCCGAGCGCGTCCAGGGCCAGGATGAGCGCGTCGGTGCCGTTGGCGACGCCGATCGCGTGACCGCCGCCGACGGTCGCCGCCAGCTCCTCCTCGAGGCCGCGGACGTTGGGCCCGAGGATGAACCGCCCGGAGTCGATCACCTCGCCGACCGCCTGCTTGATCTCCGGCAGGAGGTCGGCGTACTGGCTGCGAATGTCCATCAGAGGCACCGGCACGGTGGCGGAGTCTAGACCTGGGTCCGGCGCCTCCGACGCAGTAGCCAGGCGGCCGCCAGAGCAACGGCGGCCAGCACGACCACGTAGTCCAGGTAGCCGATCCGGCGATGCCACTCGTCCCAGTTCGACCCGGCGGTCTTCCCCAGCACGACTAGCAGCAGACACCAGGGCAGACAGCCGAGAAAGGTCAGCACCGAGAAGCGGACGAACGGCATCCGGGCGATTCCGGCGGGGAGCGAGATGAACGTCCGTACCACCGGCACCATCCGGGAGAAGAAGACGGTCGGCGTGCCGTAGCGCTCGAACCAGCGCTCAGCGTGCGCGAGGTGCCGGCGGTTCCGCTCCGACCGCACGAGCAGGGCGTCCACACCGTAGAGACCGGCCGCCCAGGCCAGCCAGGATCCGACCAGGTTTCCCAGCGTGCCGACCAGAACCGCCTGCCATAACACCATCTGGCCCTGGGAGACCAGATAGCCGGCGTAGACCATGGTCACCTCACTGGGGATCGGAATGCACGCGCTCTCCAGCACCATCAGGCCAAAGACCGCCTGCAGCCCGTTCGCCGCGACCTGATCCTGCACCCAGTGGGCGAGCGAGCTCAGCATCCGGCGGAGTGTACTGAGCGCCCGCGCTGCGGGCCGCGAGCACTGCACCGGAGGCGCCCACCACGGCCGCGATGGCCAGAAGCAGCAGCCGGTAGTCGATGACGCTCACGAGCAGCGCCCCGAACCCGATGGAGAGTGTCTGGGGGACGCTCAGCACGAGCTCCGCGGCCGAGTAGACGCGGCCCTGCAGGTCGAGCGGCGTCCTCTGCTGGACGGTCGTGCCGAACCCGATCAGCGCCCACGAGAGCCCCGCCCCGGCGATCGCGATCCCCGTCAGCGCAACGGCCACGTCGGAGGTGACGAGCGCACCGTCGCCAACGGCGAAGAAGACCAGGCCGAGGGCGATGAAGCGGCCGTCGCCGAGGCGCCGGAGAAGCGGCGCGGCGACCAAAGCGCCGGCGATCGCGCCGACTCCCTGGACCGAAACCAGCACGCCCAGGAACGACGGGTGGCGGTGCAGACCCTGCCCGACGACCGAGAAGATCGCCGTCTCGGCGAAGCCGACGACCAGGAGGGAGACGCCGAGCGCGACGATTACCCGGCGCAGGTCAGGCGTGCGGTTGATGTGGCCGACGCCGGCCGTCATCTGGCGGAGCAGATGGTGCTCGTGGGGCACCGGCCGCGGCGCCCGGTGGTGGAGTGCGGCAAGGCAGATCGCCGAGGCCACGAACGTGGCCGCGTCCAGGCAGGCCACGGCGCCGCCGCCGAAGGCGGCGAAGAGGCCGGCGCCGGCCAGCGGCGCGACCAGCCGCATCCCCTCGCTCGTGGTCTGCAGGGCGGCGTTGGCCTGAGGCAGCAGGCGAGAGGGCAGCATCTCGGCGAGCAGGGCCGAGCGGGCCGACCCGGAGAGGGTGCCGCTGGCGCCGTAGAGGATCGCCACCAGATAGATCAGCCAGAGCTGGGAGCGATCGTGGACGAAGAGCAGCGAGAGCAGCGGCGGGACGATCGCAAGCTCGGTCGCGATCAGGAGCGTGCGCCGGCGGACGCGGTCGGCGAGCAGTCCGGCAGCGGGGGCGAGCAGACCCGGCAGCGCGTAGGCGAAGAACACCAGCCCGGCCTCGGCGCTCGAGCCGGTGAGCGACTTGACCCAGATGCCCAGGGCCAGGAACATCGCCCGGTCGCCGAGCAGGGACAGCGTCTCGCCGGTCAGGAGCAGGCGCGCGTCGCGATGCCGGAGAAGCTCGATCATCGCTCGGAGGGCGTCGGCTCGATCGGATGGCCGGCGGCGATGAACGACACCGCACGGGAACCGGGCGGTCGCGTCGAGCGGTCGGCCAGCCGGCCGATCAGCGGCAGCACCAGCTCCTGCACCCTGCCGCCCAGCTGCTTCAGCTCGTCGGGGGTCAGATAGAGGATGCTGGAAGCGCCGAACGCCGAGTCACGCCACTCGGCCGGCTCCTCGTCCTGGCGCGCCAGCCACTCCGCCAGGCGCAGGGTGACCCGCTCCCAGACGATCTGGGAGAGTGTCTGGGCGGCCTGGTCGGCGGCCGGCGAGCCGGACGACTCCGACCACTGGTGCGACAGGTCGACCGCGCGCCAGGGGCGGCTTCGTCCAGACGCGCCCGGCGCCTCCTCGACGAAGCCGTACTTGGCGAGCTGGCGCAGGTGGAACGAGCAGTTGGCGGGCGAGAGCCCGAGCACCGCCCCCGCCTCGGTGGCGGTCAGCTCGCCCTCCCGGGCCACCAGCTCGAGCAGGTCGAGTCGGGTCGGGTGGGCCATCGCCCGCAGGCTGCGCGGGTCGGTGAGCTCGCGAGAAGGGAACGGCTTGGGCGTTTCCACTTCTTCGAAAGACATGTTTCGAAACATATCTTTCGATCACGGAACTGTCAAGTGAATAGGAGGGGTCAGACCCCTTTATTCACCGGACCGCATAAAGGGGCCAGACCCCGGTTATTCAGTGCTCGCGCTGAGCCGGTCGAGATTTGCGAGCTGCTCGCCGAGCGCCCGCGTGATCGCCGGCTTGACCAGGCCCGCCATCAGCCGCGGGACGTCGACCTCGCTTCGGATCGTCACCCGCGAGCCGTCGCCGTCGGGCTCCAGTTCGAACACCGTCGACGCCCGGCGGCGGCCGTCCACCCGCTCCTCCTCGAGCCGCCGCGGTGGATCGGTCGCGGTCACCCGGACCACCATCAGCTCGCTGACGCCGGCCGTGACGAGCTCCGCCTGCATGTCGCCGTCCTCCAGCACCCGGGCGTTCCGCATCAACCCGGGGAGCATCTGGATGTGCCGGTGTGGGTCGGCCACCCACTCCCACACCGCCTCGGGCGACGCCGAGCAGCGGCGGCTCACCTCCACCTTCACAACGGGTAATCCTGCACCGTGCGGTAGAGCGTGTCGCGCTGCTGGGGACGGAAGCCGGCGTTGCGGATCAGGTGGACGAAGTCCTCGGTGGTCGCCCGGTAGGTCGTCCCCGCCGCCGACACCACGTTCTCCTCGATCATGATCGACCCCATGTCGTCGGCGCCGAAGAAGAGGGCCACCTGGCCGATCTTGGTGCCCTGGGTGACCCACGAGCTCTGGATATGGTCGACGTTGTCCAGGTAGATCCGGCTGACGGCCTGCATCAGCAGGTAGTCGAAGCTGGTCGGGTGCCAGTGCACGTCCTTGGCAAGCCGGGTGTTGTCCGGCTGGTAGGTCCACGAGATGAAGGCCCGGAAGCCGTGCATCTCGTCCTGCAGATCGCGGATCCGGCGCAGGTGCTCGATCCGCTCCTCGAGCGTCTCCACGTGCCCCCACATCATCGTGGCGGTGGTGCTCATGCCCAGGCGGTGGGCCGCCCGCATGATCGCCAGCCACTCATCGGAGGTGGTCTTGGTCGGCGAGATGATCTTGCGAACGCGATCGACCAGGATCTCGGCACCGCCCCCGGGCAGCGAGTCGAGGCCGGCGTCGCGCAGGCGCGATAGCGTCTCCGACGTGGAGAGCCGGGAGCGCCGCGCGATGTGCTGCACCTCGGACGGGGAGAGCGCGTGCAGATGGATCGGATAGCGGGCCTTGATCTCACGGAACAGGTCCTCGTACCAGTCGATGCCCAGGTCGGGGTTGTGGCCGCCCTGCATGAGCAGCGCCGTTCCGTCCAGTGCAAGCGTCTCCTCGATCTTCTTGAAGATCACCGCCCGCGGCAGCACGTACCCCTCGCGGGTGTCGCCGGGGCGACGGTAGAAGGCGCAGAACGAGCAGTCCGTGTAGCAGACGTTGGAGTAGTTCAGGTTGCGATCGACGACGAACGTGACGACCCCCGGCGGCGACTTGCGATTGCGCAGCTCATGGGCGGCCCGGCCGATCGCCACCAGGTCGCGGGAGGACAGGAGGGCGACGGCATCGTCGTCGTCGATCCGCTCGCCGGCCAGCGCGCGGTCGAGCACCCCGCTCACGGACGCTGTCTGGACGGCGACGGCCACGCGGCTAGCGTAGATGATCCTCCAGGCAGCGCGCTAACCTCACCCGTCGTGTCAACGCTTGCGGTTACCTGTCGGCTGCTCGGATGAACGCCGCCGCCGCCACGGGCGTCGCATTCGTGGCACTCGCCTACGGCCTGCTCTGGTCGACCGCCATCTTCCCCGCCGGCAGCCTCAGCCTGCCGACCCGCCTGGCCTGCGTCTTCGGCCTCGGCTACACCGTGCCCGCACTGGCCGGCACCCTCCTGACGGTGGCCCACGCCTTCACCGGCTCGTTCGTCGCCGCCGTCCTGGTGACGCTGACGATCGTGCCGCTGGCGGTTTGCGGACGGCGCGGGGTTCGCCCCCGAGCACTCCTGGCCGACGCCGTCGGGCAGATCCGCGACCACCCGCTGGCACTCGGCAGCGGCCTGGCCGTGGTCGCCGTCAGCGCCCTCGCGCGGATCGGAATCCCGATGGGCGCGACGGCCGGCGGCTGGCGCTACTGGGCGGACGGGCTGGAGCTGGCGTCGGCCGGCCACGTGCCGTCGGTGACGCTGCAGTGGGGCGCGCTGAGCGCCCCGGCCGTCAGCAAGCTGGCAGCGAACGCCTGGAACGGCGAGCTCTCGTTCCTCCTCCTGCACCATCCGTTCGCCGCCATGGCCGCATCGCTCTGGCTCTCGGCTGCGGGATACGTGGCCGGCCTGTGGGCGCTCGGCTGGGAGGCCGGCCTGCGCCGGACGGCGCCGCTCCTGCCGCTGCTCGGGGTGGCCGGCACCCACCTCCCGCTCGTCTCGGTGAACCCGGACATCGTGACCAAGCTCCAGTTCTTCCAGGACGAGGACATGGGACGGACGCTGGCCGTCATCGCCTGCGCGGTCGCGTTCGCCGCGATGCGCGAACGGCGCGGCCGGACGGCGCCTGCGGTCGCCGGAGCCTTGCTGGCAGCGGCGGCGCTCACGCATCTGATCCCGGTGGTCGCCGCCTGCGCCCTGCTCGTCCCCTACGCGATCGCATTCGGCGTCGCCTCCCGCAGCCTCGGGCGCGGACTCGCGGTGGCGGTCTGGACGATCGGGCTGGCGGGGCTGGTGACGGTGGCCAGCCTGTTCGCCTCCGGGGCCAACCTCGGCTTCCAGGGCGCCTCCGGAGGCGCCGGATACACCGACTATCGTGGACGCTATGACCCCACGCTGGCGTTCAAGGGAGTGCTCGCGCCGCCGCGCCCGAAGGCCGTCCATCGCTGGTACGAGCCGCCGGCGACGACCGCACATGCCTACCTCGACGACGCGTTGGGCAGGCGGGCCGGCGGCTGGCGTCTGTCATTCGTGGCGGTCGCTCTGGTCGCGGTCGCGGCGGTGGCCGTCGCGCTCGGGCCCTACGACCTGCGTGCCCTGGCCGCCGCCGCCGCCGCCATGGGACTGCTGCTGCTGGCGGTTGCACTCGCGTTCTCGTACCACTATGCCTACTACATCCAGGCGACGTTCGGCGAGCGCCGGCTGCTCGAGTACGGGGCGCTGCCGATCCTGCTGCTCGTCCTGGCCGCGCTCGAGAGCGTGCTCGACCGTGTCGCGGAGTTCGACGGGCGCGCCGCGGCGGTGGCCGCGGTCGCACTCCTGCTCGCGGTGCTCGCTGCCGCCGCCGGCGACCTTCGGGGCGGCCTCGGCGGCCTGGGGCCGAACGCCGACTTCGTGAACGCGGCACGGATCGCGACACCCTGTGACGCCCGCATCCTGCCGGACATCTCGACCCGCGGCTCCTTCCAGGCGCTGACCGGCCGGGCGAGCCTGCTCGAGGGCCTGGCGCCGTTCCTGAGGCCCACCGTCCTGCGGCGGACGCTCGTCGTCACCGAGCACGCCCGCCGGTTCCTGCACGACCCGCGCGGCGACACCGGCTTCCTCGCCCGCGAGCACATCGACGACGTCCTGGTCGACCGCGGCGGCGGCAAGCGCTGGCAGCGCTTCGACCACACGCCCGGCCTGCGCCTGGTGCGGCAGATCGGCGGTGTTCGCGTCTACCGCTACACCGGACCGGGTGCCGGGCGCGGCGGCGCCCGGCCGTCGGACGCGCCCGGGTACACCTGCCAGTCGGGAGCACTGGCATGAGCCGGCGCCGGCTGACACGCCGGCAGGTGCTGGCCGCAGGCGCGGTCGCCGCCGTCGCGGCCGGCGGCCTGGCGGCCGAGCGGCGCGC
>DASUHT010000069.1:0-9349 GCA_036273335.1 Gaiellales bacterium
TTTCTCGAGCCGCCGATGTCCGATAGCGTCACCCTCGCGCTCAAGGACATCAACGCCGCCGGCGGCGTGAACGGCAAGCCGGTATCGCAGGTGGGGGCGGATGAGGGCACGAACCAGCCCAGTCTGGTGTCTCAGAGCACCAACACGCTGCTGCAGGACAACGTCGACGCCATCATCGGCGCCGCGGCCACCGGCGACACGCTGGCGGTCATCAACAAGATCACCGGCGCGCACGTGGTCGAGTGCTCGCCGTCCAACACCGGCGCGGTGCTGACCACCTATCCGGACCACGGGTACTACTTCCGCACGGCTCCGGCCGACGGCCTGCAGTCGAAGGCGCTGGGCAACCTGATCGTCAGCCAGGGCCACTCCAACGTGGAGCTGGTCGGTCAGGCTACCGACTACGGCAAGGGCTTCCTGAACGGCCTGCGGACGGCGCTCACGGGCGCCGGCGCGACCGTCGCCGGCGAGGTCACCTACGACCCGAACGCGACGACGTTCACGGCCGAGGCGTCGAAGATCAAGGCCGACCACCCGGACGCCGTGGTGATCATCGGCTACGAGGAGACCGCAAGCGTCATCAAGTCGATGATCCAGGCCGGGTTCGGCCCCAAGAACGTGCCGATCTACGTCGCCGATGGTGCCCAGTCGAGCACGCTCTGGAAGTCGGTCGACCCCAAGAACCCGGCGGTTCTGGAGGGTGTCGGTGGCACTGCTCCCTCGGCCGCTCCGGGCAACGGCACCAAGGCGTTCCCGGCCGCCTTCAAGGCCGCCTACCCCAGCGTCGACCCGATCTACTCGGCGCAGGCCTATGACTGCACGGTGATCATCGCGCTGGCGGCCGACGAGGCGCACTCCAACGCGCCCACCGACTTCGTCAAGCACATGAACGACGTCACCGCTGACGGCACCACCTGCACGAGCTACGCGCAGTGCAAGACGCTGATTGCCAACGGTACGAACATCAACTACGACGGCGCTTCCGGCCCGCTCGACTTCACGTCCATCGGCGAGCCGTCGGTCGGCACCTACGACATCTGGAAGTTCAACAACAAGGGTGAGGTGACGACGCTCCGCCAGACCGTCGTCAGCCCGAGTACCCAATAGCTGACCCGGCCCCTGCGGGGGGCTCGTTCGCGAGCCTCCCGCAGGGATTCCACGGCACCGGCCCGAGCCCGACATCGGCGAAGTGGCACCATACGTGCCCAACTTCTCTATGCCGAGGAGGCCCGAGTTCATGCCCGAAGCCGTTTGCACCCATCTCGACCTGGTCGAGTTCACCCAGCTTCCATCCTCGATCGCCGGCTGCGAGGAATGTCTGGCCAGCGGCGGCCGCTGGCTTCACCTGCGTATGTGTATGACCTGCGGCAAGATCGGTTGCTGCGACTCGTCGCCGAATCGCCATGCCAGCCGGCACGCGCGCGAGGCATCGCATCCCGTCATCCGCTCCGCCGAGCCGGGCGAGAGCTGGAGCTGGTGCTTCGTGGACGAGGTCGCCTTCGAGGTCCGGCCGGAGGCCCGACGATGAGCGTCCACACCCGGTCGCGCCCCGAACTGCCGCAGCTGCCACTCGAGGCGTGGGAGCCCACCAAGGACACGCTGCACCTGTGGGCACAGATCGTCGGCAAGGTGCGGATGGCATCCACCGCGCCCCGAAACCACTGGTGGCACGTCCCGCTGTACGTGGACGTGCGCGGCCTGACCACCCGCCTCATGCACTCGCCGGATGGGCTCGCGTTCGAGATCGACTTCGACCTGGTCGACCATCGGCTGGTCGTCCGCACGGGCGCCGGCGCGGTCGAGTCGTTCGAGCTGGCCGACGGTCTGTCGGTGGCCGACTTCGACCGCCGCCTGCACGAGACCCTGCGCGGGTTGGGCGTCGACGTCGCGATCCGCGAGGCGCCGTTCGGACTGCCCACGGCGACCCCGTTCCCGGACGACCGGGAGCACGCCTCGTACGACCGCGACGCGGTCGAGCGTTTCTGGCGCATCCTCGACTGGTCGGACCAGGTGTTCGAGGAGTTCGCCGGCTGGTACTGCGGCAAGGCGAGCCCGGTGCACCTGTTCTGGCATTCGTTCGACCTCGCGCTGACGTTCTTCGACGGCCGACGCGCTCCCGCCCTGCCGGACGCCGATGCGGTGACCCGCGAGGCGTATTCGCACGAGGTCGTGTCGTTCGGCTTCTGGGCCGGTGATGCGAACGTGCGCGAGCCGGCGTACTACGCCTACGCGGCACCGGAGCCGGCCGACCTGCGCGACCAGCCCCTGCAGCCGAACGGGGCGACCTGGACCAGGCCGGGATCGGGGTCGCTCGCGGTGCTCCCGTACGAGACCGTGCGCGCGGCCGGCGATCCGCGGGCCGCGCTTCTGGCGTTCCTGGCCAGCGGCTACCGCGCCGGGGCTCGCGGGCCGGGATGGGACACGGGCGACCTGGCGTCGTCGTGGTGCCCCGATCCGCCGACGCTCTCGGCGATCCTCGAGCGGGCGCGGTAACCCGGCGTCCAAAATCGGGATCCTGTGCGTTCGCGAGCGGGCGCGATAGGATCCCCGGACCCTGCAGGGAGGGGAGATGAGTACGGCCGAACAGCAGCAGGCTGAGACGGCGGAGCGGGAGCCCACTCGAGGCAAGAACAGCAGGCGCCGCAAGCTGGGCATCGGCGCGCTCATCGCGCTCGGCTCGTTGATGCTGTGCATCGCGGTGTTCGCGACCTGGCTCGACCGGGTGTTCCTGGACACCTCGACCTGGACCGACACCAGCGCTGCGGCGCTCCAGCAGCCGGCTGTGCGAAACGCGGTCGCCCAGCAGTTGACCGATCAGCTGTACACGAACGTGGACGTGCCGCAGGTGCTCGCGCAGGCGCTGCCGCCGCGGCTGAAGCCGTTGGCCCCCACGATCGCCGGCGCCGGTGAGCCGTACGTCGAGCGGGCCGTGGCGGCCGGCCTCGAGCGGCCGCGGGTCGTCCAGTTGTGGACGGCGGCCAACCGCAACGCCCACGGCCAGCTGATGCACATCCTGAACGGCGGGGGGAGCACCTTCAGCACCGCCAACGGCACCGTCACGCTCAATCTGACCCCGATCCTCGGGAACATCAGCCAGACGCTGAGCACGCGCACGAACGGTGCGATCGCCCTGCCGCCGGACGCCGGAAAGGTGACGCTGCTGAAATCCGACCAGCTGCGCCAGGCCCAGGATGGCGTCAAGATCCTCCGCCTACTCTCGATTCCGCTGGCCCTCGCCGCCCTGGCGGTGCTGGCGATCGCTGTCGTCATCTCGCGCGAGCGGCGGCACACCCTGCGCGCGATCGCCTGGGGCGTGCTGGCCGCCGGGCTCGTGCTGGTCCTCATCCGGCGGGTGGTCGGCGACGCGGTGATCAACTCGCTGACCACCGTGCCAGACGTCCGCGACGCGGGCCATGCCATCTGGTGGGTGGCCACCGACCGCCTGGGCGCCGCCAACATCACGGTTATCACCGTCGGCATTCTACTGCTCTTCGGCACCTGGTTCGCCGGCCCGGGCTCGCGGGCGACCGCCGTCCGCCGCGCCGTCACGCCGTACCTCCGCGACCCCGCCGTAGCCTACGGAGCCTACGCGGCGCTGGTGCTGCTGCTGCTGGTCTGGGCGCCGGTGCCGGCTGCCCGCGACTGGGTGACGGCGCTGATTCTGATCGTGCTTGGCGCGATCGGAATCGAGGCGCTGCGCCGGCTTTCGGTGGCCGAGTTTCCGGACCGCACCGAGCGCGACCTCGGCGGACGCATCGGCGACTGGGCATCGGGCGCCTGGAAGTCCGCCACGGACGGCGGCAAGGCCGAGCCCGCCGAGGCAGCCGCCGCTCCAGCGGCTCCCGACCGTTATGTGACCCTCGAGCGCCTGGCCTCACTGCACGACCGCGGGATCCTCTCCGACGAGGAGTTCGCGGCGGAGAAGGCCGCGACGCTGGCCAACCGCTGACGGTCATGCGCTCCCAGGACGGCAAGGTCGCCCACGAGCACATCTACCGGGATCAGGCGTCGCTGCTCGCGCCGGTCGGCCTCCTTGATCCCCAACGCGTCCCCGCGGCCGGCGCGCAGGCGCGCGAGCTGCTGAAGCTGCAGCGCGGCTAGCGAATCTCCGTGCGCCGCGTACAACCGCTGTGGGTGAGCCTGACCGTGGCGGCGATCTTCGCCGCGGTGATGGCGGCGACGACCGTCCCGACCCCGCTCTATCCGATCTACGAGCGCGAGTTCGGGCTCTCGTCGCTGACCATCACCGTCGTCTTCGCCGTCTACGGGGTCGGCGTGATGACCGGGCTCTTTGTCTTCGGCCGCCTCTCCGACCACAGCGGGCGAAAGCCGCCGCTGGCCGGCGGCCTGGTGGTCGGAGCGCTGGCGATGGTGCTCTTCCTGCTCGCCCAGGAGGTGGGCCTGCTCCTGGCCGGCCGGTTCCTGATCGGGATCACCGCCGGCCTCTACACGGGGACGGCTACCGCCTGGCTGGTCGACCTCGACGACAACCGCGACCGGGCGACGAAGCTTGCGATTGCCGCCAACCTCGGCGGGCTGGCGGTGGGGCCGCTGATGGCGGGGCTGCTCGCCGAGTACGTGCGGGCGCCCCTGCGAACCGCCTACATCGTCGAGCTGGTGCTGATCGTCGCCGGCCTGGCCGCCTTCCCGCTGCTCCCCGAGACCGTCCGCCGGCGCCGTCTGCAGCTCGACTTCGCGGGGCTTCGGCTGCCCGCGGAGGTGCGTCCGGTCTTCCTGCCGGCGGCCACCGCGGGGATCGCCGCGTTCGCCGTCTCCGGGGTGTTCGGAGCGGTCGGCCCGGCGATGCTCGGCGAGATTCTCGGGATCACCGCGCCGACCGCGAGCGGAGCCCTCGTGGCGACGCTTTTCCTGGCCTCGATCGCGGGGCAGTTCCTGACCCGCTGGTTCGTGCCGACGCTGGCGCTGCCGCTGGGCTGCGTCGCCCTGGCCGCCGGACTGGGGCTGCTCGCGCTGTCGCTGTCAGCGGCGTCCGTCACGGCGCTGGCCGCGTCCGCGGTCGTCGTCGGGCTGGCACAGGGCCTGATCGTCGGAGCCGGGCTCGGCTTGCTCACCGTGGTCGCTCCGGTCGATCGTCGCGGCCAGGTGGCGTCGGCGTACTTCCTCGTCCTCTACGTGGGTCTGATCGTGCCGGTGGTGGGCTTCGGCCTTGTCGAGACGCGGCTCGGCCTGACCGACACGGGAGAGCTCTTCTGCCTGCTGGTCGGGCTGTCGGCGCTGGCCTCCGGGCTGCGGGTGCATAGCACCCGCCACGCGGTCGCCGGGGTCGGCTAACTCGCTGCCCGCGCGCCGCGTCCAACCTCCCCGGTTTGAGCCCGCCTGCGCCGGATAGACTGCCCGCGTGAACTGGCTCGACCGGCTGATGGACAAGCTCACCTCGCGGGGGACGAAGATGGTCGGCTCCGGCCACGGCCCCGAGGACTTCCAGCCCGAGACCGGCTCGGGCGCGCTCTCCGAGGAGCTGGAGGCCGACTTCGGCCCCGAGACGGCGGCCGCCGAGCCGCCGTCCGAAGGCGCCGAGCCGGCCGACCCGAACGAGACGGCGTAGACTGCGGCCATGGGAATCCGTGACTGGTTCAGGAAGCAGCGCCGCGAGGCGGATGAGGCCGCTCTCGAGGAGGCCGAGGAGCGGTGGCCGGGGGAGTCGAGGGCCGAGCGCGAATGGTCGGGAGACGTCGAGGAGCTCGGTGCGGACGAGCGTGCGGCCCGCGGGCCGGGGCGCGCGCTGGGCGGCGACCCCAACAGTCTCGACCCCGACTAGCCCGGTGACCAGCCCCCGGCGCCGGCCGTCGCACCGATGCGGCTGACCTGGCTGGGCCACAGCACCGTGGCGATCGAGGACGGCGGCGTCCGGCTGCTCACCGATCCGGTGCTGCGGCCGCGTGTCGGGCCCCTGCGCCGCAATGGGCCGCCGCCCGAGCCCGGTGACGTCGACGCGGTGCTCCTGTCGCACGTGCACTACGACCATCTCGACCTGCCCACGCTGCGCATGCTCGGCCGTGACCGGATGCTCGTCGCCCCCCGCGGTGCCGGCGGCCTCCTTCGCCGGAGGGGGTTCACTGTGGTCGAGGAGCTCCTGCCCGGCGAACGGACCACAGTCGGCGGCGTCGTGGTACGCGCCACCCACGCCGACCACCAGGCCCAGCGTTCGCTTTTCGGCAAGACACCGTCGCTGGGCTATGTGGTCGAGGGCTCGGCAAGCGCCTACTTCGCCGGCGACACGGGCGTCTTCCCAGAGATGGCCCGAATCGGGCCGGGGCTCGACGTCGCTCTGCTGCCGGTCGCAGGCTGGGGTAGGCGGCTGCCTCCGGGGCATCTCGATCCGGCGGCAGCGGCCGAAGCGCTGGGGCTGCTGCGGCCCCGCGCCGCGGTCCCGATCCACTGGGGGACGTACCGGCAGGTGGGCATGAGCAGTGACCCGAAGCGACTGCGCGCCCCGGCCGAGGAGTTCGCGCGGCTCGCCCACGAGCAGGCCCCGGACGTCCGAGTGATCGTCCTGGCGGTCGGCGAGAGCGCCGAGGTGGCGGCCGGCGGTCGGCCCCGTTAGGGTGGGGATCCAGCTCTTGGGGAGGGGGGCCGATGTTGGACAGAGAGCCGACCGAGAAGCGCGCCGCGGGTGCAGCGCTGACGGGCCTGGCCGTGCTACTGGTGGCGCTCGTCAGCGTCTCCTGCGGGGGCGGCGGCAACAAGGCCGAGCAGGCGAAGAGCGACGTCTGCTCGGCTCGGGCCGACATCTCGAGCCAGCTGAACGACCTGAAGTCGATGTCAGCCGGCACCGTGACGCTGGACGCCGTGCGCTCGGATGTGAATGCCATCCAGGCTGACCTGGAGAAGATCAAGAAGGCGACCCCGGAGCTCGCCTCGGACACCAAGCAGCAGGTGCAGCAGGCGACGTCGACGTTCACCGCCCAGCTTCAGACGGTCGCCGGGAACCTGCTCACCAGCGTTTCGCTCTCCGACGCCAAGACCCAGCTCAGGCAGGCCGCGACGACGCTGCAGCAGTCATACTCGTCGACACTCGGCGGACTGAGCTGTAGCTAACGGACCGTCGGCCGCCCGCCCGCCGGCTGCGTGCGGGTGGCCCTCAGGTCGTCCGAACGGGATGAGCCTCGGCGGCGGCCGAAGGCCCGGCCGGAGGACTCGTCGGCGGCATCAGCCGCGTCCGGGCCACATAGGCGACGACGACTGCGACGATCACCAGCGGCATCACCTTCAGGCCGTCGGAGAGCAGGAGCAGGGTGGCCAGCATGACGCTTGTCAGCGGCAGGCCGAGCATCGCCGCGCACATGGCGCCGATGCCCATCGCCACCGCCGGGATGACCGGCAGGCCGGGCAGATGCGAGAGCGCAACACCGCCGGCGGCGCCGATGAACATGGAGGGGAAGACAGGCCCTCCTCGGAAGCAGCTGAGGGAGAGGCCGTAGGCCAGCGATTTGCAGAGCACGAGCGCGAGCAGCGCGCCCAGCGAGTAGTCCGCGTTGTGGGCAATGAACGGGCCGAGCGCGTTCTGGCCGGAGAAGAGCACCTCGGTCGAGTTCCGGCCGGACAGCTCGTGGTAGAGGATCGCCAGGCCGCCGACGGCCAGCCCGACCACCGGCATCAGGCTCAGCATGCGCCGTTCCACATGCGGACGGGCCGCGATCGCCAGCCGGTGGATGAACCCCGCGGCGATCGCCGCGGCAAGGCCGATGCCGATCGCCCAGGCGAACTCGGCGATGGTCGGCGAGCCGGTCGGCGGCAGGTTGGGGATGGCGAGCGAGAACGTTCCGGCTCCTGTCCAGGAGTCGAGGCCGACGAAGATCAGCGCCCCGACCCCGGCCGCCAGCAGGCCGGGGACGAGCACGATGTCAAGCATCGCCCCGCCCAGTCCGGCCGCCTCCATGAGCAGGAAGGCGGCCAGGATCGGATTGCCGAAGAGCGTGGAGATGGAGGCGAAGCTGCCGGCGCTGGCGACCACCGCCTCCGTCCGCTCGTCCGCCGTGCGGCGGGAGAGCGCGATCAGTGCGAGTCCGCCGCCAAGCGCGATCAGCGGCGCCTCGGGGCCGAGCACGACACCCAGGGAGAGGGTAGCCAGCGCCGCCAGTGCGACGCCCGGCACATCGCGCACCGCAGGATGGCCGCCGGCGTGGAAACCGTCAGCCGGCGAGTGGCCGCCGTGGCCGGGTAGCCGCGTGATGGCAAGCGCCGTCAGGACGCCGGCGAGCGCCAGCAGCGGAAGCGGCCACCAGACCGGCACCGTGTCGAATCCCAGGTGGCCGGGGAGGTCGGTGAAGAGCTGCGTCTGCAGGCGGTCGACCAGCCACAGGAAGCCCCAGGCGGCGACCGCGATCGGCGCGCCGAGGATCGCCGCCAGGGCGAGCAGGCGTAGGTAGGCGGCCGTTCGGACGACCGCGAGTGGGTCGGCCGGCCCGGCCGCTGCCGGAGGTGTCGGGTCGCCCGACATCTCAGTCGAGGGCCGCCGCCTCCGCTGCCTGCGCCTGCCGCTGCTCGGCAATTCCGGCGTTGATCAGACCGAGCTCGATCGCCCGCCGCAGGGCCGCCGTCCGCGAGGTGACGCCGAGCTTGCGGTAGATCGAGATCGCCTGCGTCTTCACGGTGTTCCGGGACACGCAGAGCTGCTGTCCGATCTCGCGGAACGACAGGTGCGTGGCCAGCAGCGGCAGCAGCCGCAGCTCGGCAGGGGTGAGCGTGGAAACCCAGCCGCCGTGGCTCAGCTCGGCCAGTCCGGCCAGCCGCCGGCGCAGCAGGTCGACCTGGCCGCCCAGCGCGCCGAGGCTGGGACGCCGATAGAGGATGTCGTCGATCTCCAGGAGCACCGCTCGCGCACCTGCGCTGTCGGCCAGGGCGAGGTGCACCTGGGCCAGTTCCAGCCGGGTCTGGACGGCGAGCCAGGGGACGGCGGCGGTCAGGTGGCGTCGCAGCCGGCCCGCCCGCGAGAGGTCGGCCCGGGCGCGGGCGAGCTCGCCGCGCTGAAGCCCGATGCGCGCCCGCAGCGCGAGCAGGAGCGCCGTTGAGGGATGGTCGATCGCGGGGTCGTCGAGCAGGCGGCCGGCACGGTCGACGAGTGCCGCCGCCCGCTGGGCGTCGCCGCGGCTGAGGGCGATCGTCGCCAGCTCCGACCGGGCCAGCGCAGCGGCCTCGACCGTCCCCAGATCGTCCGCGCAGGCGGCGGCGTCCTCGAGCACCGCCGCACCGGCCTCGGTCTCGCCGGCCAGTACGCGCGAGACGCCAAGCAGCACCAGGGCGGTCGGCCGGAGCGGGCTGAAGGTGGAGGTCTCCGCGAGCGCCCGCTCGGCGTCGATCCGCTGCTGCTCGACCCCGCGCCGGCACG
>DASUHT010000070.1:0-22231 GCA_036273335.1 Gaiellales bacterium
GTGACGCTGATCCCGAGCAGATGCCACCAGCGCTCGACGTAGTCGTCGCTGTCCTCCGGCTCGCCGCGGTGACGAACCCGCGTCCAGATCTCGATCCCGGCGGCGACGGCGGCAATGGCGATGACCACCCCCGAGAGCACGGCCAGGAGGTTCACCGCCTGCCGCGGCACCGGCACATAGAGGACGACGCTGACCAGCACCGCGAGCAGCGTCGCGCCGGCCAGCAGCTGCTCGGTGACCAGCGTCCCGATGCCGGTCGAGAAGGGCAGGTCGATGCCGCGCGCCGCCAGCCGCCGCCGCAACACCGTCACCCGTGCCAGCTCGCCGAGGCGGGCGAACAGCAGCGTGTTGAAGAGGAAGCCGATGAAGATCGCCGGCACCACGTCACGGATTCGCGCTGCGATGTGCCGTTCACCCTGCGAGTCCTCGATCGCGAGCAGCGCCGCCTGCCAGGTCAGCGCCTTGAAGCCGACCGAGACCAGGTTGGCGACGAGCGCCAGCGCCACGAACTCGAAGTCCGCCTGGGTGAACACGTCGGCGACGACGCCCAGGCTGAACTTGCGGGAGAGGGCAAGGACGATGGCCACGAGGACGATGCCCATCGCCGCGCTGCGCAGCAGGCGCCGCCGCTGCTGCGGCCGCAGATCGCTCGCCAGCTCGGACACCGTGACGAACTCGAGACCGCGGCCGTGGGCGGCGTCGACGATCCCCGGCACCGCCGCGACCGTCTGACCGCGGTCGCCGTAGTGACCGGCGCCGTCACCGTCGTGGAGAAGCAGGATGGCGCCCGGCTCGAGCAGCCGCGAGCAGCGGTCGACGATCGTCTGCACGCCCGGCCGGGCGGTGTCGAACACCGAGCCGGTCCAGCCCACAACCTGGTAGCCGAGCTCGCGGGCGACGCGGACGACGAAGGGGTTTCGGAACCCGTGCGGCGGCCGGAAGAGCCGGCTCGGGGCGTCGCCGCTGGCGTTCGCGATGGCCGACTCGGCCTCTCGCAGCTGGCGGGCGATCTCCCGCGGCCCCGCGAACACCAGGAGCCCGTGGTCGTCGCCGTGGCTGGCCAGCTCGTGGCCGTCGTCGACGATCCTGCGCGCAAGCTGGGGATGCTCGCGCACCGCCCGCCCCAGGCAGAAGAACGTGGCCCGCACCCTGGCCACGGCAAGCGTGTCCAGGAGCGCAGGCGTGAAGCGCGGGTCAGGGCCGTCGTCGAACGTCAGTGCCACCCACGGCTTGCTCGCCCTGCCCGTTCCCAGGACGCGGCCGAAGAGCCGCGAGTTGTGCGCGAAGCACCCCCAGGCGGCGGCGGCGACGAGCAGGACGGCCACCGCCACCAGCGTCTGACCGGCGCGCTCGGGCAACTGCTCGGCGACGATCGCCGCGAGGACGAGCCAGGCGACCGCAACCGCTACGAAACGAGCGATGACTTCGCGTTTGCCCATGATGGCTGGCGACCGGCGATCAGGTCGCCGTAGTAGGTCTCGAGTTGGGCGGCGATGCGCGGCCAGGAGTAGTGCTCGACGGCCGTCAGCCGCCCCTGATCGCCCATCCGGGAGCGCTGGCCGGCATCCGCCAGCAACGACTCGAGCGCGGCCGCGAAGCGGTCGGCGGCATCCGCCGGGCTGACCATCAGCCCCTGCCGGCCGTGCTCCATCAAGAGCTGGAAGCCGCTGATCCGAGAGGCGACGACGGGCTGCCCGCAGCTCATCGCCTCCAGCAGCACCATCCCGAACGACGCCTTGTTGCAGGGGGTGCAGAAGATGTCGCCGCTGACCAGGTGGTTGGGGCGGGTCCGGTTGAGGCGCCCGGCGAAGTGCACGTAGGGCCGGGCGCCGGGGTCGATCTGGCGCTCGTAGACGGGCCGCAGCGGGCCGTCCCCGACCACGACCAGCCGCACCTGCGGGCCGCGGTCGGCGAACAGCAGGTTGTAGGCCGCGATCATCGTGTCGAGCCCGTTGCGCGGGTCGAAGCGGCCGACGAAGACCACATTCAGATGATCATCGCCGACGAGCTCCTCGACGGGAGCTGCGCTGGGCGAGAAGTGGTCGATGTCGATGCCGTTGGGGATCACGTGGTAGGTGTACGGGAAGTAGGGGGCGAGCGAGCCGATGCAGGCCTCGCTGACGCAGATGCGCCCGTCCAGGCGCTCGATCAGCGGCCGGATCCAGGCGGCCTCGATGTCCATCCCGGCGGTGGCCGGGAAGACGCTGTGGAACGTCGCCACCGCCAGCGAGTCGTACGGCGTGTGCTCGATCGCCCAGGCCGGAAACGGCGGGTTGTAGGGCGCGTGCACGTGGACGACGTCGAACCGCCGGTCGTCGAACAGCCCTTTCAGCTTGCGGCCGATCCAGGGCCAGAGCGTGTGCACCGTCTGGGCGTGGTTGCCCCAGTAGGGAACGTAGAGCGGGACGCCGACGCCGAGCCTGACGATCTCGAACGTCGGCTCCGGCCAGGTCTGGCCGCCGTCGGCGGCGCGGCCGGCGCGGAATGGCCGGCCGGTGACCAGGGTCACCTCGTGGCCGCGGGCGGTCAGGGCACGGGCCTGGCCGTCCACGTGCTCGGTGATACCGCCGAGTACCGGGTAGTAAAAGTCGCTGACGATCGCGATCCGCATGCCGCGCGGATGCTAACCGACAGGCATTTGCGGCTTTCGCCGGACGATCTGATACCGGGCGGGAACCCCAGCATCTTGAGAGATCCGCAAACTTGCGCTACTGATGAGAGATGGCCTTCGTCCGTGTCATCGCCGTGATCGCGATCTTCGCCGGCGCCTTCGCGCTCGTCCACTAATACTCGCTGGCACTCCACCCCCGAGTGTGCCAACGCGCGGCCGCGGTTCCGCCGGGGTGGGCGGTATACTTTGAGTGCTATGCCGATCTACGACTACCGCTGCCAGAACGACCACCGGTTCGAGGTCATTCAGAAGTTCTCGGACGACCCGCTGACGGTCTGCGAGGTGTGCGGGGCTCCGGCCAGCCGTGTGCTTCACCCGGTGGCGATCCACTTCAAGGGGTCGGGCTTCTATTCCACCGACTACGGCAGCAAGAAGAAGTCAGCCGCAGATCGCTCCGACAACGGCGATTCCAAGCCGGCCAAGGACAAGGACGCCAAGGAGGGCGGGAAGCCCGCCGCCGACAGCGCCCCGGCCAAGAAGGCCGCCGAGGCCTGAGCTACTTGATCGTGCAGCCGGGCGCATACAGGTTGCCCGGCGCCGGCCTTTGCGGCGCGATCTGGCCCAGGAACATCTGAACGACCGCCCGGTTCTGCTCGGACGGCATCAGCACGTCCTGGCCGCCGATGTTTTCCGGCGTGCCCGAGAGATGGCACTGGAGTGTGCGGCCGGCCCGGAACTTGACCCAGCCCATCTCGATCATGTCGCCGGCCGTCAGGTCGGTGCTGAGCGGACGAGCGAGCGCCCGCCCAACGGACGGAAGATGGAAGAGGGTGGAGGGCGTCACCAGCTGACGCGAGAGCGCCTGCATGACTCGCTGCTGGCGCAGCTCGCGGGTGATGTCGCTGTCGGCCGGGTTCGTCGTATGCCGGATCCGCGAGTAGGCCAGCGCCCGCACGCCGTCCAGGTGGATCGTGCCCTTGTCGAAGTGCCAGCTGTGGCCGTCGAAGGGCTGCGACGACTGGATCACCGTCGGGTTGTAGATGGTCACGCCCCCGAGGCTGTCGATCAGCTCCCGGAACCCCTTGAAGTCGACCAGCACCACGTGGTTGACCTTGACCGGGTTGACCAGGTGGTCGACGGTGTGGATGAGCAGCGGCGGTCCGCCCCAACTGAACGCGGCATTGATCTTGGACGTGCCGTGGCTGGGAATCGGCACATAGAGGTCGCGCGGGATCGACAGCATCGACACCAGGTGCTTTCCGGGATCGGTGCGAACGAGCAGGATGGAGTCCGACCGGGCGTCCGACTCGGCATTCGCGGTGCGGCTGTCGGAGCCCATGATCATCGTCACCTGGGGCGTCGTCAGGACGCTGCCGCCGGCCGGAGTGAGGGCGTTGCGGGTGCGCTTGCCGATCCGCGCGTTGGCGTTCGCCATCTCGTTCGAGAAGGCCCGGTAGCCGAGGTAGATCCAGAGCACCGAGAGCGCAGCCAGGACGGCGACGGCGATTGCGATGCCGCGCTTCCACCCCGGTCGGAAGCGGCGCGGTCCGCGCGGCCGGGGCGGTCCGGGCCTGCCCGGCGCGGCCGGCGGGCCGGTCGGCGGGCGCATGTCCGGAGGCGGCATCCCGGCCGGTGTCCGCTCCCGCGGCGGCGCGATCGTTCCCGCTCCGCCGCCGAAATCGAAGCGAGCCGACTCCGGGTCGTTGCCGGCCCGTCCACCGCGATACGTCCGGTAGGTCTTTGACGACTTGGGCTCCGGCACCCCGGTAATTTAGCCGCCACAGTGTTGGAATCCTCCAAGAGCGCCCGCGTCGTCGGCGTCGACGTGGGCGGTACGACCGTGAAGGCGGCGCTCGTCACCGGCGACCTCGAGATCGTCCGCCAGGACGAGGTTCCGACGCCCCTCGACGACCCGGTGGAGCTGCTGGACGCGATCGCCGGGCTGGTCGAGCGGGTCGCCGGCGGGGAGGCGACGGCGGTCGGCTACGGGCTGCCCTCGCTGATCGACCAGCGCCAGGGCCGGGTGGCCGACTCGGTGAACGTGCCGATCGCCGACATCCGCTTCCTGGACGAGATGGGCCGCCGGCTCGACCTGCCCTCGGCGATGGACAACGACGCCAACGTGGCCTGCCTGGCCGAGGCGCGCGCCGGCGCAGCCCGGGGGGCCGAGCACGTGGTCATGCTGACGCTGGGCACGGGAGTCGGCGGCGGCCTCCTCCTGGACGGGCGGCTCTATCGCGGCGCGACCGGCTTCGCCGGCGAGCTCGGCCACACGTCAGTGGACGAGGACGGGCCGCCCTGCCACGGCCACTGCCCGAACCGCGGCTGCCTGGAGGTGGTGGCGTCTGCCGGCGGCCTGGTGCGGGCGGCGCACGAGGTGGCGGCGGCGAATCCGCAGGGCACGCTCGCGGCAGCTCTGGCCGCCGGCACCGAGCCGAGCGCCCGCCGGATCATCGACGGCGGACTGGCCGGGGACGGCGACTGCGTGGCCGCCCTGGAACGGGTCGGCCGCCACCTGGGGGTCGGCATCGCGAGCTTCGTCAACATGTTCAACCCGGAGGTCGTGGTGGTGGGCGGCGGCCTGATCTCGGCCGGCGACCTGATCCTCGGCCCGGCCGCCGACGAGGCGGCGGCGCGTGCGCTGCGCCCCTCGTGGGAGCAGACGCGGCTGGCCGCCGCCCGGCTGGGGAACGACGCCGGCCTGATCGGCGCCGCGGCGCTGGTGCTCGAGGACGGCCGGGCGGGGCAGTGAACGGGCCGCCGGGTCGCCTGGTCGTCTGCCCGACCCCGATCGGCAACCTGGGCGACGTCAGCGAGCGCGTTCTCGGCGAGCTTCGGGCGGCCGACCTGATCGCCTGCGAGGACACCCGGCGCACGCGCGTACTGCTCGAGCGATACGGGATCGCCCGCCCAACCGTCTCCCTGCACGAGCACAACGAGGCCGCTCGCTCGGCCAAGCTGGTCGAGCGAGCGCTCGCCGGCGAGCGGGTGGCGGTGGTCTCGGATGCCGGTATGCCGACGATCTCCGACCCGGGCGCGCGGCTGGTCTCCGCGGCGCTTCGGGCTGGTGTGCGGGTGGAGGTGCTGCCGGGGCCGAGCGCCGTCACGACCGCCGTCGCGGCCTCGGGACTGGCGGCCGGGGGGTTCGTCTTCGGCGGCTTCCTCCCCCGTGGCGCCGCCCGTATGCGGGCGGAGGTCGAGCGGCTGGACGCAGCCGGGCTGCCGCTGGTCGCCTTCGAGTCGCCGAAGCGCCTCCCGGCGACGCTGCGGGCGCTGGCTGCGGTCTGGCCCGACCGGCCCGCTGCGGTCTGCCGGGAGCTGACGAAGCTTCACGAGCAGATCGAGCGTGGCCCGCTGCGCGAGTTGGCCGAGACGTTCGCGGAGGCGCCGCGCGGCGAGATCACGCTCGTCCTTGCACCGGTGCCGCCGCAGCCGGCCGACGTCGATCTCGACGCCCTGGCCGAGCTTGCCGAGGCGCTCGGCACGCGGCGGGCAGCCGACCTGGCGGCGCGACTGACGGGCGCCTCGCGAAACGCGCTGTACGAGGCGGTTACTGCTCGGAAGGCACCACGTTGGCCAGATCGACCCGGCAATCGTGGCACACCATCCGGCCCTTGAACTCGGCCAGGCGGTCGTTGCGGCCGCAGAAGACGCAGCTGTCGTGGGGCTTGGAGAGGACGATCGAATCGCCCCGCACGCCGATCTCGAGCGGGTCGCGGACGGCGATCCCGAAGCGCTTGCGGATCTCCACCGGGATCACGATCCGGCCCAGCTCATCGACTCGACGGACAACGCCACCGCCTGTGCGCTGGCCTGCCGTCTGAGCGCCGCCATGGACTCCCCGCTTGCCGCTCATATCCCTCTTCCGAGGTTAAGATTGACCCCTGCGGAGCAAAGGATATCCGGCGCCACGGGGGTTTGCCAGACTCGATGACAGTTTTTTCACTAACCACCCCGATTTATTACGTAAATTCCGATCCCCACCTGGGGCACGCGTACACGACCGTCGCCGC
Organism: Gaiellales bacterium; assembly: GCA_036273335.1. Classification (GTDB taxonomy): domain Bacteria; phylum Actinomycetota; class Thermoleophilia; order Gaiellales; family JAICJC01; genus DASUHT01. Next base: position 6,625 of record DASUHT010000070.1, read on the forward strand.
CGATGTTCTCGCCCGCCACCACCGGCGATCCGGGGACGAGGTGTTCTTCCTCACCGGGACCGACGAGCACGGCGGCAACGTCGCCCGGGCTGCCGAAGCCGCCGGCCTGCCGGTGAAGGAGTTCTGCGATCTGGTGTCGGAGCGGTTCCGGGTGCTTGCGGCGGCCATGGAGTCCAGCCACGACTTCTTCATCCGCACGACCGATCCCGAGCACGAGCGGCGTGTGCAGGCGTTCGTCCAGCTCCTGAAGGACCGCGACCAGCTCTACGAGGGCACCTACGCCGGCCTCTACTGCAGCTCCTGCGAGATGTTCTACGCCGAGAGCGACCTGATCCAGCCGGGCAACTTCTGCCCCCTGCACCCGACCAGGGCGGCCGAGTGGGTCGAGGAGCGAAACTGGTTCTTTCCGCTGCGGGCGTGGGCGCCGCGGCTGCTCGAGCTCTACGACGCCAACCCGCAGTTCGTGCGCCCGCGGGCCCGCTACAACGAGGCGCGGTCGCTGATCGAGGGCGGGCTGGAGGACGTCTCGTTCAGCCGCGCCACCGTCAGCTGGGGAGTGCCCGTGCCGTGGGAGCCGAGCCAGACGATCTACGTCTGGGTGGATGCGCTCCTGAACTACCGGACGGCGCTCGAGTATGGGCTGGGCCGCGACGTCACGGCCACGTTCTGGCCGACCACCCTGCACCTGATGGCCAAGGACATCCTGCGCCTGCACGGGATCGTCTGGCCGGCGATGCTGCTGGCCGCCGGGTACGAGCCGCCGCAGGGCCTCTTCGTGCACGGCTACTTCAGCTTCGGCGGCCAGAAGATGAGCAAGACGCTCGGCAACGTGCTCGACCCGTTCGAGGTGATCGAGAGCCTGGGCGCCGACGCGCTGCGCTTCTACCTGCTGCGCGAGGTGCAGTGGGGCCAGGACGGGGACGTCACCTGGGAGGGGCTGCACCGCCGCTACGAGAGTGAGTTGGCGAACGACCTGGGGAACCTGGTTTCGCGGACGACCGCGATGGTCGCCCGCTATCGAGACGGGGTCGTGCCGGCGGGCAAGAGCGCGCTCGAGCCGGTCGACGACCGGGTCGCCGCCCGGCTGGCCGAGATCGACCTGACCGGAGCGCTGGAGGAGATCTGGGGCCTCGTACGGGCGGCCAACCGGTTCGTCGAGGAACGGGCGCCGTGGGCGCTGGCCAAGTCCGACGACCCGGCCGACTCGGCCCGGCTGGACGAGACCCTGTACACGCTCACCGACGCCGTCCGGTCGCTGGCTGTCCTGCTCTGGCCATTCGTTCCTGCGTCCGCCGAGCGCATCCTGGACGCCGTCGGCGACCCCGGCGGGATCGGCTGGGAGCGGGCCGGCCTGGGGCTGCTGAAAGCTGGCACGCCGGTGACCCAGCCACCGCCGCTCTTCCCGCGGGTCGAGCTGCCCGCGTGATCGACACGCACGCGCACCTGGACGCGTGCGCAGAGGAGGCGGGCGCACTGGTCGAGGCGGCACGGGAGGCCGGCGTGACCCGGATCGTGACCATCGGCCGCGAGCAGGCGGTCGACCTGGCCGGCCGGCTGCCGGGCGTGTGGGCCGCCGTCGGCTGGCACCCGCACGAGGCCGGGGAGGTTGCCGACGTGAACGCCGTGGAGCCGCTGCTCGCGGATTCCCGGGTGGTGGCTGTCGGGGAATGCGGCCTCGACTACTACCGGAACCGGGCTTCGCGGGACGACCAGCTGCGGGTGTTCCGGGCCCAGATCGAGATCGCAATCCAGGTCGGGAAGCCGCTCGTCATCCATACCCGCGAGGCCGACGAGGACACCTTCCGGGTGCTCGAGTCCGCGACCGTCCCGGTCATCCTGCACTGCTTCTCGTCCGTCAGCCGGCTGGACGACGCCGTCGAGCGGGGCTACTACTGCTCGTTTGCGGGGAACGTCACCTACCCGGCGGCCGAGGATCTGCGGGCGGCCGCGGCCCGTGTCCCCGGCGACCGGATCCTGGCCGAGACCGACTCGCCCTACCTGTCTCCGGTTCCGCTCCGCGGCCGTCCCAACCAGCCGGCCAACGTACGGCACACGCTGGCCGTGCTGGCGGAGGCCCGCGGCGAGCCGGCGTCCGAGCTGGAGGCGCGGATCGACCGAAACGCGACTGCGGTCTTCGGGATCGCGTGAGCGGCCAGGTCTCGCTCGCCCGGCTGCGCGAGTTCGGCATCCGGCCCGACCGCGACCTGGGGCAGAACTTCCTGATCGACGACAACATCCTCGGCGTCGCCGGCCGGCTGATCGGCCTCACGCCCGGCGACGTGGCGATCGAGGTCGGGGCAGGGCTGGGAGTGCTCACGGCGTGGCTGGCCGACCGTGTCGCGCTGGTCCACGCGATCGAGGTCGACCGCCGCCTGGAGGCGGCGCTCCGGCAGACCATCGGCGACCGCGCGAACGTCGACCTGCGGTTTGCCGATGCGCTCGACGTCGACCTGGCCGGCCTCGATCCGGCGCCTACGGTGATGGTCGCGAATCTGCCCTATTCGGTCGCCACGCCGGTCGTCATGGAGGCCCTGCCGCACGTCCCCCGGTTCTGCGTGATGGTGCAACGGGAGATCGCCGACCGCTTCTTCGCCGCCCCAGGGAGCAAGTCGTATGCCGCGGTATCCGTGCTCCTCCAGATCGGCTGCAGGAGGATCGGGTGGCGGCCGGTGTCGCGCAGCGTGTTCGTGCCGCAGCCGAACGTCGATTCGGCGCTGGTCGCCTTCGAGCGGCGCCCTGATGCCGTCTTCGACGAGGGCTGGCCGCGGCTCGTGGGGCTCGTCCAGGGCGCCTTCGCCCACCGTCGAAAGACGCTCGCAAACGCGCTCCTCCTGGCCGGCCTGCCGCCGCCGCCGGCCGACGTGGCCGGGCTGCGGGCGGAGGCGCTGCCGCCGGAGCGCTTCCTTCGCCTCCTCGAGGAGCTGGGCGGGCCGTGATCGTCAGCGCCCCGGCCAAGGTGAACCTGGTGCTGCGTGTCGGCCCGATCCGAAGCGACGGCTACCGGCAGCTCTCGACGCTCTTCCAGGCGATCGACCTCTGCGACTCGCTGGACATCGAGCCGGGACTGCCGACGGCGGTCGAGGGGATGCCGGGGGACACGCTCGTCCGGGGAGCCCTGGACGCGCTCGGCGAGGATGCCCGGGTGCGCATCGAGAAGCGGATCCCGGTGGCCGGCGGCCTGGGCGGCGGCTCCTCCGACGCCGGAGCAGTGCTACGGGCGCTGCGCGGCGAGCGGACGGCCAACGAGCTGCACGAGATCGCCCGCGGCCTGGGCGCTGACGTGCCCTTCTTCCTCTCCGGTTGCGAGACGGCGATCGGCACCGGTCGCGGCGACCGCATCCACGCCCTGCCCGACTTTCCCCGCCGCCACGGATTTCTGCTGATCCCATCCGATCGCGGCCTGTCGACCGCGGAGGTGTTCAGGCACGCCGTCGAGAACGAGGTGTTCGCGGCGGTCCACGGCGACCTGGTGCGGCGCGTGCACACCGTGCGCACACCCGAGGACGTTGCCGCGATGGTGGTGAACGACCTCGAGCCGACGGTCCTCGAGCGACGGCCGGAGCTTGCCGCGTCGCTGGACGCCCTGCGCGCCGCCGGTGCGCTGGCCGCCGCCGTCAGCGGCAGCGGGCCGACGGTGTTCGGCGTCTTCGCGAGCTCCGCAGAGGCCGAGCGGGCGGGGTCCCGGTTGCCGGGGAGCATCGCGGCCGCTCCTCTATGATTCCGGGGATGGCTCGAAGCACATGGAACGTCTCCGGCGACACCGTCACCCTGGAAGAGGGAGCCAAGCGCTCCCCCTCGCGCTGGCTGCGCCAGAACAGCCTGAAGCTGGCGCTGCTCCTGGGCATCGCCGAGGCGATCTTCGCGCTTGTCACGGGCCACCGGCTGCTGATCATGCTGATCGGCATCGTGTCGGCGATCGTCTACTTCAACGTCCGCTCCAGCATCCCCGCGCGCATCAAGCGGCCGATCTGGATTGTGGTCGCCGCCCAGATCGTCGCCGGGCTCGTGGTACCGGCGATCTACGCCGGCATCCTCATCTTCAGCGTGGTCGCGGCGCTCCTGCTGATCGTGCTGCTGCTCGTGATGCTGGGCGACCTACGCCGCTGACGCGGTTCGGTCGAGATCGTCCAGGACGTCGCGATCGACCTCGATCTCCGATGCACGGGCATTGGCCGCGACGTTTGCGGGGTTCAGGCTGCCGGCGATGGCGGCGGTGACGCCGGGCCGGGAGATCACCCAGGCGAGCGCCAGCGAGGGGACCGGGATGCTGGTGCGGTCGGAGATCGCGCGCATGGCGTCGACGACCGCGGCGCCCTCGGCCAGCACCTCGGCCGAGAACTCGGACGCCCGCCAGTCGCCGGCCTCGAACACATGGCCGCGGCCGAAGCTGCCGGTGAGCAGGCCGGAGCCCAGCGGCGAGTAGGCGAGGTAGCCGATCCCCTGCTCGGCCAGCCACGGCAGCAGCCCGTCGACATCGTCGCGACGAAGCAGCGAGAGCTCGTTCTGGACGGATGTCACCGGGTGGATCGGCATGCAGCGCTCGAGCAGCGGACGGTCGAAGTTGGACACCCCGATCCGCGCCACCAGGCCCTGCCCGACCAGCTCCGCCATCGCACCCCAGGTCTCCTCGACGGGCACGGCCGGGTCGGGCCAGTGCACCTGGTAGAGGTCGATGTGCTCGATCCCCAGGCGCTCCAGCGAGCCCCGTACGGCTCGGCCGATCTGCTCCGGCCGGATCCCCGAGCCCTCGTCGGACGGAGCCACCTTGGTGAACACCAGCACCTCGTCCCGGCGGCCGGCGATCGCGCGGCCGACCAGCTGCTCGGACGTCCCGTTGCCGTACACCTCGGCCGAGTCGATCCAGCTCATGCCGGAGTCGATCGCCGCCCGGATGGCGGCGACCACCTCGGCGTCCGAGCGCGGTGTGCCCCACGACCCGCCGCCGGCCTGCCAGGCGCCGTAGCCGACCGTGGTGATGTCGGGGCCGCCGCTTCCCAGTGGGCGCACGTGCATGGGCCGCACCTTATACTCGATACGCGTTCCTCGTTCGCGATGGGGCGTGGCCAAGCGGTAAGGCAACGGGTTTTGGTCCCGTGACCCCTGGTTCGAATCCAGGCGCCCCAGTTTCGGAGCACTCGCCGACATGACCCACGCACCACTCGCATGCCTGATCCTCGCCGGCGGCAAGGGCACTCGCATGAAGTCGGAGCACCCGAAGCTGCTGCACGAGCTGTGCGGCCGATCGCTGCTGGGCTGGACGCTGGCGGCGGTTGCCGAGCTGGCGCCGGATCCGGCGGTTGCGGTCGTGCCGGCGGGCGAGAGCGCGGTCGCCGCATCTCTGCCGGACTGGGTGCGCCCGGCCGTCCAGGAGCGGCCGCTGGGCACCGGCGACGCCGCCCGCAGCGGGCGGCAGGCGCTGGCCAGCTTCGCGGGCGACGTGCTCGTTCTGAACGGCGACCACCCGCTGACCGACCCGGCCAGCCTGCGCGATCTGGTTGCCGGGCACCGGGCGGCGGGAGCGGCGGCGAGTGTGCTCACGTTCGACCGCACGCCCAGCATCGGGAGCGACTTCGGCCGGGTCGTGCGGGCGGCCGATGGCAGCCTTCAGCGGATCGTCGAGGCCGGGGACGCGTCCGACGAGGAGCGGGCGCTGACCGAGGTCAACTCGGGGATCTACGTCTTCGACGCCGGCCTGTTGTGGCCGGCGCTCGACCGGCTGGACAGCGCCAACCGCCAGGGCGAGCTGTACCTGACCGATGTCGTCGCGGTCCTGCGCGGCGAGGGACGGCTCGTCGCCGCCCATCGCCACGACGACGCCACCGTCGCCCTGGGCGTGAACACCCGTGCCGACCTGGCCGAGGCGGGCGCGATCCTCCGGGCGCGGATCGCCCGCGAGCACATGTTGGCGGGGGTGACCATCGTCGATCCGGCCACCACCTACATCGACGTATCGGTTCGGATCGAACCCGACGCGGTGGTGCAGCCGTTCACGATCCTCGAGGGTGACTCGCTGCTTCAGCGCGGGTGCGTCGTCGGCCCGAACGCGGTCGTCATCGACAGCCGCATCGGGCCCGGCGCCGAGGTCGGGCCGTTCTGCCTGCTGCGGCCGGGGACGGTGCTCGAGGCAGGCTCCCACGCCGGCCATTTCGTCGAGATCAAGAACGCCCGCGTCGGCGAGGGTGCAAAGGTCCCTCACCTGTCCTATATTGGGGACGCCGAAATCGGTGCCCAGACCAACATCGGCGCGGGAGCGATCACCGCCAACTACGACGGCCATCAGAAACAGCGCACCGTGATCGGGCGCGACGTCCACACCGGGAGCGACAATGTCTTCGTCGCCCCTGTGACGATCGGAGATAGAGCGTGGACGGCAGCTGGATCGATCATCACCGACGACGTGCCGCCGGACGCGCTGGCGGTCGCCCGAGCCCGTCAAAAGAACATCGAGGGATATGGAAAGCGAAAGCGTCGTTAGCACCGAAACACCGATTCCGCTCTTCTCCTCCGTCGGCGCGAGCGCACCGCTGATGACCGCGGGCGCCAGACCGACCTCGGTGGAGCGGGCGCCGCACAAGCGCCTGATGCTCTTCGGCGGCCGCTCCAACCCCGCGCTTTGCGAGCGGATCGCCGACCACCTGGGCGTCAACCTCGGCGAGGTGACGCTGAAGACGTTCACCAACAGCGAGGTCTACGCGCGTTACGAGGAGTCGGTCCGGGGTGCCGACGTCTTCATCGTCCAGTCCTGCTCGCCAAACACCAATGATGCGCTGATGGAGCTCCTGATCATGGTCAACGCCGCCCGCCTGGCCTCGGCGAAGCGGGTGACCGCGGTCATGCCCTGGTACCCGTACGGCCGCCAGGACAAGAAGTCGATGCCGCGCGAGCCGATCACGGCCAAGCTCGTGGCCGAGCTGCTGGAGGCGGCGGGCGTCGACCGGGTGCTGACGATGGACCTGCACGCCGGACAGGTGCAGGGCTTCTTCCGGGCGCCGGTCGACCACATGACCGCGCTGCCGCTGCTGGCCGACCACTTCAAGCTGCTTGTCGACGCCGACGCCGAGGACCTTGTCGTCGTGTCCGGCGACGCCGGCCGCACCAAACTGGCGAAGAAGTTCTCCGAGCTCCTCGGCGCCGACCTGGCGCTGATCACCAAGGAGCGACCGGAGCAGCAGGTGGCCGAGGTGACGAACGTGATCGGACGCGTTCGCGACAAGGTCTGCATCGTGCTGGACGACATGATCGACACCGCCGGCACGCTGTGCGCGGGCGGGATCGCACTACGGGAGCACGGCGCCACCCGCGTCTACGCCTGCGCTACCCACGGGGTCTTCTCCGGGCCGGCCCTGGAGCGCCTGGCGGACAGCGTCTTCGAGGAGATCGTCGTCACCGACACCATCCCCATCAACCCGCTCACCAAGCCGGACAAGGTGCGGGTGCTGTCGGTCGCCCCGATCCTGGCTGATACCATCTCCAACGTTTTCAACGACGACTCGGTGTCGGGGCTGTTCCACGGCGGGAACCAGCTCTTCTGAGCACACCGGGCGCCGCGGCAAGGAGTTTCGATGGATCGAGTGAAGCTTGAGGTGCAGGCGCGCGAAGGACGCGGCGGCAAGGCCGCGCGCGCGATCCGCGCTGCTGGCAGCGTCCCCGGCGTGATCTACCGCTCCGGTGCCGAGGCGACGGCGATTGCAGTCGACGGGCGGGCGCTGCGGCAGGCCGTGACCGGGCCGGGTGGCATGCACGCGCTGCTCGACGTCACCGTGGACGGCGACAAGAAGCCACGGACCGCGATCATCAAGGACCTCCAGCTCGACCCCGTGCGCGACCGGGTCATCCACATCGACCTGCACGAGATCCCGCTCGATCAGAAGATCGACACCGTCGTCCTGGTGCACCTGGAGGGCGAGCCGCAGGGCGTCGGGATGGGCGGGGTGCTCTCGCAGCCGACCCACGAGCTGCGCATCTCGGTGCTGCCGACCGAGATCCCCGAGGTGCTGCACGCCGATGTCAGCGAGCTCGAGATCGGCGGCGCGCTGCGCCTGTCCGACCTGACGGTACCGGAGGGCGTCGAGGTGCTCGAAGACCCGGATGTGGTGATCGCCACGGTCACCGCGCCGATCGCCGAGGAGGAGCTCGAGCCCGAGGTCGAGGAAGGCGAGGAGGGCGAGGAGGGTGCCGAGGGCGCCGAGGAGGGCGAGGGCGCCGAGGCCGCGGAGGGCGGCGCGCCGGCCGCCGAGGACGCAGCGCCCGAGGAGTAGGCGGGCTGGCGGGTGCGCCTGTTCGGCCGCCGCGAATCCTCGCTGGACTGGCTGGTCGCCGGGCTCGGCAACCCCGGGCGCCGGTACGAGGACACGCGCCACAACATCGGCTTCAAGGTCGTCGAGCAGATCGCCCAGGACCTCGCCGCCGGCTTTCGCGACAAGTTCAACGGCCGCATCGCCGAGACGCGCGACGGCGAGACCCGGCTTGCCCTGCTGGAGCCGCTGACATACATGAACGACTCCGGGCAGAGCGTCGGCGCGGCGCTTCGTTTCTACAAGCTCGACCCGCAGCGGCTGCTCGTCGTCCACGACGAGATCGACCTGCCGCTGGGCGACGTGCGTGCCAAGCTGGGCGGTGGGCTGGCTGGGCACAACGGCCTTCGCTCGCTCGTCCAGCACCTGAAGACGCCTGACTTCGCGCGGGTGCGCATCGGGGTCGGCCGGCCGGAGCGCGGCGATCCGCGCTCGGGAGCCGACTGGGTGCTGACGCCGTTCGAGCCGCACGTCGACGTGCAGGCGCTGGTGACGGCGGGCGCCGACTGCGCGATGACCGTGATCCGCGACGGCATCGACGTCGCGATGCGCGATTTCAACGGTCGCTCATGAGGCGTATGCATGCCCGCGAAGCGGGCGTGAATACGCAAAGGCCGCCAACAGCTCGCCGGCCCCGGGTGCCAGGTCTGTAAGGAGCTACCCGCGTCCAGGCGCCCCCGGCGATCGGTCGTTACAGGCCTGGCTCCCCCCAGCCGCCACCTTGGAGTACAGACGGCCGTTGAGGGCGCAGGCCGTCAGGGTGGAAACGCCTCTAGGCGATGAGGCGGATGCGAGGGCCCTTGGCGCTCTGCACGGGGGCTTCGACGACATCGGGGGCGCGCCCGTCGAGACGCTGCTCGAATGCCTTGCGCAGGTCCTCGCCGCGCACGGACGAGCCGGCCGTCAGCTTCCAGCAAGCCAGCTTGGAGTCAATTCGGCGGACCGCATCGGGCGGGTCGTAGAGGCGCGTTCGCACCTGGTGCTCGCTCATACCGCGGCATCGTCGTCCCATGTGAGGTGGAAGCCTAAACCGCCGCGGCGACGGACTCAACCCCCTACCGCCGCCAATCCGGAATAAAGCTCGCGACCCGACGCGTACGCCCAGTCCAGACGCCGCAGCTCCATGCCCTCGTTGGGCGAGTGGATGGCGTCCTCGGCGGCGCCGAACCCGCTCAGGATGGTCGGGATGCCGCGCTCGACGAGAGCCGCGCCGATCGGGATCGAGCCGCCGCTTCGCACCGCCAGCGGTCGTGTGCCGGTCGCCCGCTCGAGGGCAGCGAAGGCCTGCTGGAGCACCGGGTGGCTGGTGTCGACGTGGGCAGGGCTGGAGCTGGGCCAGGGCTCGAGCTCGAGCTGGGCGTGCTCGGGGCAGGCCCGGCGCAGCCGCTGCTCCAGGATCTGGCCGATCGCGGCCGCGTCCTGTCCCGGGGCGAGGCGCAGCGAGAGCGACGCCCGGGCCTCGGTGACGATCGAGGTCTTGTGGAGCGACGGGTCGCCCGCGCCGATCGAGTGCACGGTGAGCGACGGCCGCGCCCAGGTGCGCTCGTAGAACTCCTCGGCCGCCCGGCCATCACGCGGCGCCGCGCCGGCCTCGGCCAGCGCCGCGGCCCCCGATTGCAGGGCCGACCAGTCGGCGCGCTCCCCGTCGAGCACCGGCGCGATGCCGGCGGCGAAGTCGTCCTCGTGATCGATCACCGCCGCCAGCACTCGCTGGAGATCGTGCACCGCGTTGGCGGCGGCGCCGCCGTAGAGGCCGGAGTGGAGCTCGCGTGAGCCGGTGCGCAGGCACACCTGGAACCCGGCCAGGCCACGCAGACCGGTGGTGATCGCCGGCGTCGTCGCGTCGACCATGTGGCCGTCGAAGATGATCGCGGCGGCAAAGTCGCCCTGCACCTGCGGCAGGTGGTCGATGACCGAGTGGCCGCCGATCTCCTCCTCGCCGTCCGCCAGTACCCGAACGTTCACCGGCAGCTGGCCCTCCTCGGCCAGATCGAGGGCGGCGCGCAGGAGGGCGTAGAAGTTTCCCTTGTCGTCGGATGTCCCGCGCGCGTAGAGCCAGCCGTCGCGGAGCGTTGGCTGAAACGGCGGCGACTCCCAGAGGTCGAGCGGCCCGGGGGCCTGGACGTCGTAGTGGCCGTAGACGATCACCGTCGGCGCCGCGTCCGCGGACGCCGGGATGAGCCCGTCGACCAGCGGATTCCCGTACGCCTCGCTGACCTCGGCGGTGCCGATCAGCGCGGCGACCCAGTCCGCCGCGGCGCGAAGCTCGGCCGGGTGCCGGCCGTCGGACGAGACCGACTCGATCCGCAGGAGCTCGAAGAGCTCCTCCAGGTGCCGGTCAGTGATTGGGGTCGTGCCGGGAGTGCTTGCCACGGGCGACGTCGATCAGCGTCAGCACCGCGAGCAGCGTCGGGATGCCGGCGGCCACGATGAAGATCGACGTCAGTGTGTAGTCGTGACCGGTCGGCGCGTCGCTCCCGGACGCGGTGCTGGGGCTGGCCGCCCAGGCCGCCGCGGGGAGCGCGAGCGACATCACGAGCACGTACAGCGTTACGGTGAAACGGCGCACGGAACAACCTCCGTCGATCGTGCGCGGAGCCTACCATCCGGTGGAGGATGGACGCCCCTCCCACCACACACGCCGAGCTCGCCCCGGTCGGGCTCGCGCTCGACTACCTGACGGCGGACCACGACTTCGCCGCCCTGGCCCGCCGCGCGCCCTCAGGAGCGGTGCGCGCGCGGGTCTCCGAGGCGTTGCTCCCGGCGTTTGTGGCGGCGCTCTGGCGCAGCCTCGCCGGCGGCGAGCGACCGGCGCTGGCGGTCGTCGTGGACGACGACGACGCAGCCCGCACCCTGGCCGAAGCGGCGGCCGCGTTCCTGCCCGGCAGCCCGGTCGCCTACATCCCGTCCCGCGGCGCCGTCTACGGCGACGGGCTCGACCCGGCGCCGCACCTGGTCGGCGAGCGCTTCCGGGCGCTGGCGACGCTCGAGGAGGGCGGGCTGGTGGCCGTGTCGGTCGATGCCCTGATCGAGCGCCTGCCCGCGCCCGCCGACCGCCCGCAGCCGGTGCGCCTGCGCCCCGACGACGAGGTCGACCGCGACCGGCTGCTTCGGGATCTCGCCGACGCCGGCTACGAGCGCGCCGACGCGGTGGAGGAGCGCGGCCAGTTCTCTGTCCGCGGCGGGCTGATCGACGTCTTCGCGACGACCGGCCGGGAGCCGGTGCGGATCGAGCTCGACGGCGACCGCGTCGAGCGGCTGTCCGCCTTCTCGGTGTTCACCCAGCGCTCGCTCCGCGATCTCGATGAGGCGGCGGTGTTCGCCGCTGCCGAGCCGGCCGCCGAGGCGATGGGCTGGGGCTCGCAGGAGGACGGGCCGGCGATCCCCGCCGGGATGGTGGCGATCGGGCCGGAGCTGGTGCGGCTGGCGGTCGTCGCGGCGTGGAACCCTGACACGCTGGCCGAGGAGCTGGAGGAGGCCGAGACCGAAGTCGCCGAGCGGCTGCGCGACCCAGACCTGCGCGGCCGCGGGTACGTCGGAGCCGCCGAGGCTGCCGAGCTCGTGCGCGGCGCCGTCAGCCTGGAGCAGATGCCGCTCGGCCAGCCGTTCGCGTTCGACGCCCAGCCTCCGGCGCTTGCCTCGTTCGGCATCGCCGAGGGCGAGAACGAGCTGCGGGCGCTCGTCCGCGCCGGCTACCGGGTGCTGGTGGCCTTCCCGCATGTGGGCGAGGCGGAGCGCACCCGGCTGGCCGTCCGCCGGGTCGAGGTGGCGGCGCCGGCGCCCGGCTCGCCGGCGCCCGACGAGCCGGGGATCGCGTTCGTCGTCGGCAGCATCCGGCACGGCTTCACGTCGCCCAGCCTCCGGCTGGCGGTGCTCCCGGCGGCCCAGCTCTTCCGCCGCCGTGGTGCCCGCGGGCCGCTCGTCCGCGGGCGCGGCCTGAGCACGGTTGCCGACCTGCGGGCGGGCGACTACGTCGTGCATGAGGATCACGGCGTGGGCCGCTTCGTCCGCTTCGATACCAAGGAGGTCGGAGGCGTCGTCCGCGACTACCTGTACCTGGAGTTCCGTGGCGACGACCGGCTCTACGTGCCGCACGACCAGCTCGCCAAGGTCAGCCGGTACGTGGGCGCGGACGGCCGCGCGCCGGCCCTCTCCAAGCTCGGTGGGAAGGCCTGGCAGACGCTCAAGTCGCGCGCCCGTGTCGCGGTGCGCGAGCTGGCCGGCGAGCTGCTCGCGCTGTACGCCCGCCGGCAGAGCTCGCACAAGCCGCCGCTGCCGCCCGACGACGAGTGGATGTCCCGGCTGGAAGCGTCCTTCCCGTTCGACGAGACGGACGACCAGCTGACCGCGATCGACACGGTCAAGGAGGATCTGGAGTCGGACCGGCCGATGGACCGCCTGGTCTGCGGCGACGTCGGCTTCGGGAAGACCGAGGTCGCAGTGCGGGCAGCCTTCAAGGTCGTGAACGCCGGCCGCCAGGCGCTCATGCTGGTGCCGACGACGATCCTCGCTCAGCAGCACGCGGCGACGTTCCGCGATCGCTTCCGCGACTTCCCGGTGCGCGTCGAGATGGTCTCGCGATTCCGCGCGCCGCGCGAGGTGAAGCAGGTGCTGGCCGAGTACGCCGAGGGCAAGGTGGACGTCCTGGTCGGGACGCACCGGGTGCTCTCGACCGACGTGGTGCCCCAGAACCTGGGCCTCGTCATCCTCGACGAGGAGCAGCGGTTCGGAGTCGCCCAGAAGGAGCTGCTGCGCCAGCTGCGGCTGGAGGTGGACGTGCTTTCGATGTCCGCCACGCCGATCCCGCGCACACTCCACATGAGCCTCTCCGGCCTTCGCGACATCACCGTGATCAACACGCCGCCCCGCGGCCGCCACCCGATCAAGACGCACGTCGGCGAGTTCGACGAGGAGCTGGTGGCGGCGGCGTTTCGCCGTGAGGTCGCTCGCGGCGGCCAGTCGTTCTACCTGCACAACCGCGTGGAGACGATCGACGAGGCGGCCGAGCGGGTGCGCATGTGGGTCCCGGAGCTGCGGGTCGGGGTGGCGCACGGGCAGATGCCCGAACGCCGGCTGGAGTCGGTGATGATGGACTTCCTGCGCGGCGACTTCGACGTCCTGGTGTCGACCACCATCATCGAGTCGGGGCTGGACATTCCGCAGGCCAACACGCTCGTGGTCGAGCGGGCCGACGCGCTCGGGCTCGCCCAGCTCTACCAGATCCGGGGCCGGGTCGGCCGCTCGGACGCGGTCGCCCATGCCTACCTCTTCTATCCCGACCGTCGCGAGCTGAGCGAGGAGGCGCGGCATCGCCTGTCAACGCTGGCCGACTACACCGAGCTCGGCTCCGGCTACCGGATCGCCATGCGCGACCTGGAGCTGCGGGGCGCCGGGAACCTGCTCGGGGACGAGCAGTCGGGCCACGTCGCCGCGGTCGGCTTCGAGCTCTACTGCGAGCTCCTCGCCGAGGCCGTCGCCGAGCTCCAGGGGGCGGCGCTGCCGCCGCCGCGGCCGGTGCGGGTGGACGCGCATGTGGATGCCTACGTGCCCGCCGACTACGTGCCGCTGGAGGCGGTCAAGGTCGACCTGCACCGGCGCGTCGCGCTGGCCGCCGACCGAGGCGAGCTGCGCGAGCTGCTGGCCGAGCTGACCGATCGCTTCGGGCCGCCGCCGCCGCCGGTCGAGAACCTGGTCGGCATCCAGGAGGCGCGGCTGATCGCCGGCAGGCTCGGGGCCGACGTGGTGACGCTGCGCGGCGGACGCCTGACGATCGCCCCGGTGGTGCTCGGGTCGGCCCAGGTGCGGGCGCTTCACGAGCGCTTCCCGAACGCGCTCTATACGGTTGCGTCACGTCAGGTGAGTTGCCGCCTCGACCCGCCTCCTGCCAATGAAAAGCCAACCGTTGCACCGGGGCTGGAAGTGCTCGATGCTATAGTCGAAGCTCACGCCGCAGCTGCGGCGTAATCGCTTTCTATGCACCGTATTCTTCGGATCTCCCTTCTGGCCGTGCTGGCCGCGGCCGCGGTTGGCTGCGGCGGCTCGTCGTCGTCTGCTTCGCTCAATTCCGGCGACGTCGCCGTCGTAGACAACGTCCACGTCACCCGCGACCAGCTGAACCACCGCATCAAGCTGCTCGTCAGCTCGGCCAAGGCACAGGGCCAGACGCTGCCCAAGCCGGGTACGCCGGGATACCAGGCGCAGGTCATCGATCAGTCGGTGAGCCAGCTCGTGCTGGCGGCCGAGGTGAAGCTGATCGCTGACCAGTTGGGCGTAAAGGTGACCGAGGGTCAGGTGAACAACCGGATCCAGCAGGGGATCCAGCAGAGCTACGGCGGCAGCCGGCAGAAGTACGAGCAAGCGCTCAAGAAGGCCGGCTATACGGACCAGGACGTGTTCGACAGCGTTCAGGAGTCGCTGTTCGAGAGCGGTATCGAGAACAAGCTCAAGGCCGAGTCGCCGGTCAACGCCGCGGCGGCGCTCAAGTACTACAACCAGAACAAGTCACAGTTCACTGCCAGCGACGACTCGCGTGATGTGAATTACATATTGGTTCCTGATAAGGCAACGGCGGTCAGCGATCTCAAGAAGCTTCGCGGCGGCGAGCCCGAGGCGACGGTGGCCACGGGCGCCATCGACTCCAACTCGCTGCACCAGCCGCCCACGCCGCTGAAGGCGACATCGGCGCCGAACTCCCTGGAGAAGAACTTCCAGAAGGCCGCGCTGTCGCTTCCTCAGGGCCAGTGGGGCGACCCGGTCGTCGTCTCCAAGTCGTACGCCAACACGCAGCTCAAGGGCCGCTGCAACCCCAACTGCTACTTCCTCATCTATCCGACCGACGCGATTCAGAAGAAGGGCACGACGCAGCCGTTCTCGGCGGTCAAGGCCCAGATCATGACCCAGCTTCAGCAGACGACCCAGGCCACTCATGTGAACAGCCGCATCCAGTCGCTCCTGAACGGGCTCAAGAGCAAGGTCAAGTACGCCCAGGGCTATCAGCCGCCGGCGTCGGCGACGACACCCGCGACGACCTCCTCCACCGCAACCACGTAGGTAGATGGTTGACTCCACGCCGCCGCGCGCCTGGCCGCATGATTCGCGTGGTTTGGCGTCGGCTGGTGGGGCTGCGGCTGCGAACCGTCGCCTCGCTGTGTCCTCGGTCGCGCCCATACGACCAGGTATGGGCGCTCCCTGCGTCCTTGCGGGGCTCGCGTCCGGCGTCTGCGTGATCGCAGACGCCTCCCGACCGCTGTCAAGGCGTCCCGCCCTGACAGCTGGCCGCCCAGGACATCACGGCGAGCGGGGGTCGGTCATCT
>DASUHT010000071.1:0-44389 GCA_036273335.1 Gaiellales bacterium
ATCACGCCCTCCACCTCGACGCCCGGCGAGAGCCGGTCGAGGATCTGCTGGCGCTGCTCCTTGCGCTCCTCCTCGAGCACCGCCCGGCGCGAGAGGACGACGTTGTTGCGGCTGCGGTTGAGCTCGATCACCTTGCAGCGCAGCGTCTGGTCGCGATACTCCTCGAGGTCCTGGACGCGGCGGATGTCGACCAGCGACGCGGGCAGGAAGCCGCGCACGCCGAGGTCGATGATCAGGCCGCCCTTGACGACCTCGATGACCAGGCCGTCCACCGGCTCGCCGCTCTCGGCCGCCGCCTCGATGCGCTTCCACGCCTTCTCGAAGCGGGCCCGCTTCTTGGACAGGATCAGGCGCCCGTCGGCGTCCTCCTTCTGCAGGACGAGGGCATCCACCGTGTCCCCGATCCGCACCTCCTCGTCCGGGTTCACCGAACGGCGGATGGAGAGCTCCGCGATCGGGATCACGCCCTCCGACTTGTATCCGATGTCGACAAGGATCTCGTCCTTGTCGACCCGCACGACGGTGCCCGTCACCACGTCGCCCTCGCTGAAGCTGGTCAGCGTGCGGTCGTAGTCGGGCACGAGCACGCCGTCCACCTCGATCATCCAGGTGTCGAGTGCGTCGTCGTTCTGCTGGTCGGTTGAGGACATTTGCAAGGTGATGGTTTCGGGTGGGTAGAGGACGCTCCGCATGCAGCAGCGGACACCCCGGCTCTCCGGGAGTCGCCGGGCAGTATACAAGCCCGCGCCCGCCGCCCCGCCGCAGGCCGAGAACGCCCGCTTCAGGAGTGAAGCACGCGGTTCCCCACCGAGATGGCCGCCGTCGCCGGCGCAAGCCGAACGGTCCCTGCCGCACCCATGCTCACTTGCGCCGGCGACGTGCCGGGGTTCACCGCCACCACTCCGTTCTCGTAGTCGCGCAGCCAGGCGCCGTCCTGCTCGACCGGCTCACCCTGGGTGGAAAGGCCGATCGGGATACGGTAGAGCGGATCGCCGGGCCGCGAGCCGGGTCCGTAGGCCGCAAGCGGCGTGGCAACCAGCAGGTAGCTCGCCAGCCCGTACACCCGCTGGTCAGCCGTCATCGGGCGCCGGTCGTCCCAGACGATCGCGCCCACCCGGACGCCATAGGCCACGTGAAAGTAGTTGAAGAGCTCCGTCCAGACCGCCCCATCGAGATGGGCGAAGCCGCGGCCGGTCTGCACCGCATCGGTACTGTTGATCTGATCGGCGACGATGATGTCCGGCGGGCCGTTGAGCGCCGCCAGCAGAAACCCGTTCGTGCGCAGCACCGCGTGCACCACGGAGAGCGCCTTGGCCAGCTGCCGGGAGCGGGCGGCATCGTCCAGCACGCGGTGCGGCGGCAGGTCGCTGTTGTTGACCACCGGCACCCCGTCCCACAGCGGCAGGTTGCCGCCGTCGACGACATTGACGCCGGTGAAGCCGTCCCGGGTCAGCTCGGAGACGACCCGCTCGCCCCAGGCCACTTCGTAGTCGTAGCTCGTGAAGTCGAGCAGCAGCCGGTCGGGGTGCCCGAGCGGGTGGATCTCCTGCCCCGACGCGGTGTGCATGATCCATTCGGGGTGGTTGCGCCGGATGTATGAGACCGAGAAGACCGCGTCCTGGCAATCGTCACAGGCGTAGAGCAGCGACCGGTTCTGCCAGAGCTGGATGTCCGGGTCGACCTCCTTCATCTGCGCCGGCAGCTTCCCCCACGACCCGCGGCCGGCGAAGACCGAGCTGTAGCGCTTGGCGATGCAGAGCGCACGCGCCTGCCGGGGCGCGTGGGCCAGGCGGATCGCCAGCGGCACCGCCGGCCGGATGGCGTCGGCGCAGGCCGACGGAGTCGGCGGCGGAGACCCGGAGCAGGCGGCTGCGGCCAGCAAGGCCGCGGTGCCGATCAGGAGGCGCCGCATGCCGGACAGTGGGCGCGCGGGTTGCCGATCACACCCCCGTCCGGAGGAGTGATGATCGACATCACCTCGATCTCCAGCGCGCCGCCGCAGTGAGAGCAGAAGCCGCCCCCGGGAGGATGGTTGCTGAGTGTGAAGCTGATGTCCACGTCGATCCCGGCGCCGGTCGCCGAGACCACGCCGCGGCCATCCCTGACGCGACCGAAGAGCAGGCGCACCTCGCCGGTGCGCTCCACCTGGCCGTGGTGCACGGTGCCCAGCGCGATCCCCATCGCCCCGTCCAGCCGGTCGGCGGCAACAGCGGGCAGGAAGAGCTCCGCCTGCATGGCCTGCGAGTAGGTGCCACCCTCGATCCACAGGTAGGTGCCCTCCTCCTCCCCGCGCCGGGCCGGCAACGCATTCAGGGTGCCGCTGATCTGCGACCAGCTCACTTGGCATCCAGCCAGTTCATGCCGGCACCGGTGTCGATCTCGAGCGCAGGATCCAGGGGGTAGGCGCCCGTCATCTCCTGGGCGACCATGCCGCGGATGGCGCTCATCTCCCCGTCGGCGACCTCGAACAGGAGCTCGTCGTGGATCTGCAGCACCAGCCGCGACCGCCGTCCTTCGTCGCGCAGACGGCGGTGGCAGGCGATCATCGCCACCTTGATGATGTCCGCCGCCGATCCCTGCATGACGGTGTTCACCGCCAGCCGCTCGCCAAGGCTGCGCGTCTGGTAATTCGAGGCGCGCAGCTCCGGAATCGGCCGCCGGCGCCCGAAGAGCGTGCTCACGTAGCCCTGTTCCTTGGCCTGCTCGATCGTCCGCTCGATGAACTCGTTGACAAGCGGGAAGCGGGCCAGATAGGTGTCGATGTAAGCCTGCGCCTCCTCACGCGAGATCCCCAGTTGCTCCGAGAGCCCGAAGGAGCTGATGCCGTAGATGATCCCGAAGTTCACCGCCTTGGCCCGGTTCCGCTCGTCCCGGCTGAGCTCGGCGGGCGGCTTCCCCAGCACCTCCGCGGCCGTCACCCGGTGGATGTCCTCGCCGCGGCCGAAGGCCTCCTTGAGCGCCGGCTCGCCGGACAGGTGGGCGAGGATGCGAAGCTCGACCTGCGAGTAGTCGGCCGACAGCAGGGTGTGCCCGTCGGCCGCCACGAAGGCGCTCCGGATCTCGCGCCCGAGCGGGGTGCGGATGGGGATGTTCTGGAGGTTCGGCCGGATCGAGGAGAGGCGGCCGGTGGCCGCGGTCGTCTGGCTGAAGGTGGTGTGCAGGCGGCCGTCCTGGGGGCTGATCAGCTCCGGCAGCGGCAGCAGATAGGTGTTCAGCAGCTTCGACTGCTCGCGCCAGCCCTCGATGACGTCGATGATCGGGTGCAGCTCGCGGAGCTTGGCGAGGACCCGCGCGTCGGTCGAGTAGCCGGTCTTGCCGCGGCGGTCGGCAGGCAGGCCGAGGCGCTCGAAGAGCACCTCGCCGAGCTGCTTCGGCGAGCCCAGCGTGAACGGGCCGCCGGCCAGCTCGTAGGCGCGCTGCTCGAGCTCGTCCACCTGGTCGGCGAGCTTGGCCGCGATCTCGGCCAGCCGGTAGGTGTCGACGCGGACGCCGGTCGCCTCCATGTCGGCGAGAACCGGCACCAGGGGCAGCTCGATCTGCTCGTAGAGCGAGATCAGCTCACGCTCACGCATGCGCTGCAGCAGCGGCTCGTGGATGCGGGCGGCGGCGGCCGCCGCGCGAACGCCGGCTGCGGTGTCGACGTCGGCCTGCACCTGGAGGTCGAGGCCGTGCTCCTGGGCGAGGTCATCAATCTCGTAGCCGGAGCGGTTGGGATCTACCAGGTAGGCGGCGATCTGGGTGTCGCCGGCCGGCTGGAGGCCCGGCATCTTGAGGCCGTGGACGATCACGCGGTGGCGCCCGAGGGCGTGCGCGAGCTGGTCATACGGCGCCTCGAGGACGACCGCCTCGCCGGCGGTGGCAGCCGCGGCGTAGCGGCTCCCGACCCGGGCCAGGGCGAGCTCGTGGGGCATGCCGGCGAGGTCGCCGAGGCCGCCCTCGCGCCACTCGACGGCCGTCGCCGGGCCGGTCTCGATGGGCTCGCCGGGGACCGCTTCGTGCAGCTCGTCCACGCGCTTCAGGAGCGCCCGGAACTCGAGCTTGCGGAAGAGCTCGGCCATGCTCGAGCGATCGGGCCGGCCGGCCACGAGCGCCTCCAGGTCGAGGTCGAGCGGCACGTCGCGGTCGATCGTCGCCAGCTGCTTGGAGACGCGCGCGTCGTCGGCGGCCGCGCGCAGGGACTCCCGCCGTTTCTCACCGCTGACCGCGTCCAGGTTGGCGTAGACGCCCTCCAGGCTGCCGAACTGGATCAGCAGCTCGGCCGCAGTCTTGTCGCCGATTCCGGGGACGCCCTTGATGTTGTCCGACGTGTCGCCCTTGAGGCCGATGAAGTCGGGGATCAGCTCCGGCCCGATGCCGTAGCGCTGGACGATCCGGTCGGGTGTGTAGACGACGACGTCGGCCACCCCCCGCGGGGTCATCATGATGCACACCGTCTCGGCGGCCAGCTGGAAGGCGTCGCGATCGGTGGAAACCACGCACACGCGGTGGCCGGCATCCCGGAAGCGGGTGGCCAGGGTACCGATGACGTCGTCGGCCTCCATCCCCTCGGCGCGCACGTTGCGGTAGCCGAACGCCGCCACCAGCGGGTCGAAGAACGGGCGCTGCTCGCGCAGCCGCTCCGGCATCGGCTTGCGATGCGCCTTGTACTCGGGGTGCAGCTCCAGACGGCTGGTCGGCTTCTCGTCCCAGGCCACGAGCACCGTCGCCGGGCGGTAGTCGACGAGCAGCTTCATGAGCATGTTGGCGGTGCCCAGAAGTGCGTTCGTGGGCTGGCCGTCGACGGTCTGCAGCTCCTCTGGAAGCGCGTAGAAGGCTCGGTATGCGAGGCCGTTGCCGTCGACCAGGAAGACGTCACAGCGCTTGGCCGGCGCGTCGTCCAGGTCGATGTCCTTGGGTTGCCGCTGACGGACGGTGGCCATCGTCCTAGCGTACCCCGCCGGGGAGATACGCTTTGCAGCCCGTGGCAGCCGTCAATACCTCAGCCTCCTATGCGGTCACAATCCGGGTCGAGCTGCCCTCGGCGGCGGGCTCGTTCGCGCGTCTGGCCGCCGCCATCGCCGATGCCGGCGGCGACGTCGGAGCGATCGACCTGGTGCGTGTGACGAAGCGGCACACGGTGCGCGACATCACCGTCGCGGCCAGCGATGCCGAGCATGCCCAGCGGATCGTCGACGCCGTGCGCTCGGTCGAGGGGATCTCCATCGAGCACGTCTCCGACCGGACGTTCCTGATGCATCTCGGCGGCAAGATCGAGGTCCAGAACAAGGTGCCCGTGAAGACCCGGGACGACCTCTCGATGGCCTACACCCCGGGGGTCGCCCGTGTCTGCCTGGCGATCGCCGAGGACGAGGACAAGGTGCGCTCGCTGACCATCAAGCAGAACGCGGTCGCCGTCGTCACCGACGGTACGGCCGTGCTCGGCCTCGGCGACATCGGGCCGAAGGCGGCGATGCCGGTGATGGAGGGCAAGGCGATGCTGTTCAAGGAGTTCGCCGGCATCGACGCCTGGCCGATCTGCCTGGACACCAAGGACACCGACGAGATCATCGCCATCGTCAAGGCGATCGCCCCCGGCTTCGGCGGGATCAACCTGGAGGACATCGCCGCCCCCCGCTGCTTCGAGATCGAGGGCCGGCTGCGCCGGGAGCTGGCGATCCCGGTCTTCCACGATGACCAGCACGGCACGGCGGTGGTGGTGCTCGCGGGCCTCCTGAACGCCGCCCGGGTCGTCGGCAAGCGGCTGGATGACCTGCGGGTGGTGCTGGTCGGAGTGGGCGCCGCCGGCGTCGCCGTCTCCAAGCTGCTGATGGAGGCCGGCGTCACGGACATCATCGGCTGCGACCGCGAAGGGTCTCTGCATCCCGGCATAAAAGGGCTGACCGCGATCAAGAAATGGTACGCCCGGCACACCAACCCGCGCGGGTTCACCGGCAGCGCCGACGAGGCGCTGAGGGAGGCCGACGTCTTCCTCGGCCTCTCCGGCCCGGGCGCGGTCTCGATCGACGCCGTGCGCTCGATGGCCGACGGCGCGATCGTCTTTGCGATGGCGAACCCCGAGCCGGAGGTGCGGCCGGAGGCGATCGAGGGCAGCGTCGTTCGGGTGATGGCGACCGGCCGCTCGGACTACCCGAACCAGATCAACAACGTGCTCGCCTTCCCGGGCATCTTCCGGGGCGCCCTGCACGTGTCGGCGACGACGATCAACGAGGAGATGAACCTGGCGGCTGCCCGCGCCATCGCCAGCGTCATCGGCGACGACGAGCTCCAGGAGGAGTACGTCATCCCGTCGGTCTTCAACAGGGCGGTCGCCGAATCGGTTGCCGCGGCCGTCGCCGACGCGGCGGTCCAGACCGGAGTCGCGCTCAGACCCTCGGCCGCGTCCGCGGACGCGGCGGCCATCTACCGCTGACCCGGAATCCGGCGCCGGCGCCTGTCGTTAACTCAAACGGTGGGTGCGGCCGATATCGGAAGCGGGGTCCGGCGTCGGCGTGCGCCCGCATGCCGCGCTCTTCAGGCACCACCTCCTTGACTCATGCCTTTTCGAACCACACATCCAGCAGTCAACCGTATGGCCGCCGGCCTGGGCCTTGCCTATGCCGGACGCGGCGCCGCCATGACCGCGCTGATCTGGGTGCTCTATGCATCCACCGGCTCCGCCTGGCTGGTTTCCGGCGCGATGCTGGCGACGTTCGGGGTGTCGACTGCTGCGAGCCCCTTCACCGGGCATGCCGGCGACCGGCACGACCGGCGTCGCGTGGTGGTCGTGTCGGCGATCGCGACAGCGCTCGCGCTGGCGGTGTGCGCACCGCTGGCTGTGGCCGGGCTGACCATCCCGATCGTGATCGCCATAGTCGTCGCCACGGCGACCCACGGCGCCATCTCGCCGGCCATCCAGGGCGCAGTGCCGGCCCTTGTCGACGACGACGAGCGAAGCGCCGCCAACAGCCTGGTGAACGCCGCCAAGAGCGGCGGGTTCATGCTCGGCCCGGGGCTGGGAGGCGCGCTGCTGGCCGTGATCGGGCCGGGCGGCGTCTTCCTGGGGAGCGCGGTCATGCTGGCCGCCGCCGCATTCCTGGTCGGCAGGCTGGACGGCGAGTTCCGGGCGGCGCCCCACGAGGACGGCCCGGGTGGCCACATGGACGGCTTCCGGCGGCTGATGTCGGACGGCTGGCTGCGCCTGCTGACGCTGGCCTGGGCCCTGGTCATGGTCGGCGTCGGACCGGTCATCGTGGCCGAAGTCGTGCTCGCACATCACTTTGCCGTCGGCTCGCTGGGATACGGGCTGATCGCGGTCTTCTGGGACGGCGGCGGCGTTATCGGGGCACTCGCCGGGCATCGCATCTCGCGCCGGTTGGAGCAGCCGGCGGTGGTCGGCGGCTGCGTCGCCATCGCCTTCGGCTTCGCCGTTGTGGGGCTGACGCCGGTCTTCTGGCCGGTGCTGGTTGGGATGTTCATCTCCGGCAGCTTCGACGCGTTCGGAGTGGTTGCCGCCCAGAACATCATCCAGCGGCGAACCCCCGATCACCTGCGCTCACGCGTGTCGGCGGCCCTGGACGCGGTGGTGCTGGGCACGATGGCGCTGTCGTTCGCCCTCGGCGCACCGCTTGTGGAGCTGCTCGGCCCGCAGGGCGTCTACCTGGCGGCGGGCGGCGTTGCTGCGCTGGGCGCACTGATGATGCTGCCGATGCTGGTCGGCATGCCCGACCTGGAGCCGCGGGTACGCGCCACCGGCCGCCAGATCGAGCGGCCCGTTCGCACCCTGGCCCGCAACGTCTCGTATGGCCGCCGGCGAGTCGTCGAGCGGGTCCGCCGCAAGGCGACCGACCGCGTGTAGACAGCCGCCGAGGGCGTACCCCCGCCGGCGAAGCGGAGGGGCGTATGCCACGCCGCGAAGCGGCGTGAATACGCAAAGGCCACCAGCAACCCGCCGGCCCCAGGTGCCAGGGGTCGTAGAGCCCTGGCACCCCCCAGCCGCTACCACTGAGTACAGACCACCGCCGAGGGCGAGAACCGTCGGGGCGTCGTCAGAAGCGATCCATATACTGCTCGATCTCCCAGCGGTGGACCTGCTCGTTGTAGGCCGCCCACTCCTCGCGTTTGAGGCGCAGGTACTCGCTGAAGATGTGGTCGCCCAGCGCCTCCCGCATCACCTCGTCATCCTCCAGGCGGTCGAGCGCATGTGACAGGTCATGCGGCAGGCTCGTGATCCCGAGCTCCACCGACTCCTCCTCGCTCAGGTCGTAGATATTGCGGTTCACCGGCTCCGGCGGGGTCAGCCCCTCGCGGATCCCCGCCAGCCCGGCCTCGAGCATGCAGGCAAGGGCGAGGTAGGGATTGGCGGTCGGGTCGGGTGTTCGCAGCTCGATGCGCGTCGACCGGCCGCGCTTTGCCGGGACCCGGATGGCGGCCGAGCGGTTGCCCGGCGACCAGGCGATGTAGACCGGCGCCTCGTACCCCGGGAGCAGCCGCTTGTAGCTGTTCACCGTCGGGTTCGCGACGGCGGTGATCGCCGGAAGGTGACGGAGGATGCCGGCGATGTAGGAACGGCACTCGGGGCTCAGCTTGAGCTCGTCGCCCTCGTCCAGGAACGCGTTCTCGTCACCCCGGGAGAGCGACTGGTTCACGTGCATCCCCGACCCGTTCTCGCCGTGCAGCGGCTTGGCCATGAAGGTCGCGTGCATCCGGTGCGAGGCGGCGATCACCTTGACCACCATCCGGAAAGTGGCCAGGTTGTCTGCCGTGGTCAGCGCGTCGGCGTGACGGAAGTCGATCTCGTGCTGGCCGATCGCCACCTCGTGGTGCGCCGCCTCCAGGTGGAAGCCCATCTTCTGCAGGGTGATCTCGATGTCCCGGCGGGTGTCCTCGCCGCGGTCGAGCGGGGCGACGTCGAAGTACGAGGCGGCGTCGTGCGGGTCGACCGACGGCGTCCCGTCGTCGCCCAGCTTGAAGAGGAAGAACTCCGCCTCGGGGCCGACCTGCATCGTGTAGCCGAGATCGGCCGCCTTGGCCAGCACCCGCTTCAGGTTGCTGCGGGGATCGCCGGCGAACGGCTGCCCGTCCGGGTCGGCGACGTCGCAGATCAGGCGGGCGGTGTGCGACCCCTCGCCGCCCCGCCAGGGAAGCACGGCGTAGGTCGACGGGTCGGGCAGGAAGTACATGTCGGATTGCTCGATCCGCTTGAATCCGCGGATCGACGAGCCGTCGAACATGAGCTCGTTGTCCAGCGCCTTCTCCAGTTCCTCGAACGGGATCGAGACGTTCTTGACGGCGCCGTAGGGCTCGGTGAACTGGAGGCGGATGAACGCGACGTCGTCGCGCCGGCAGCGCTCCATGACCTCCTGCTTGTCCATGACCCTCCTTCTGCGGGGACGCGATCGGGTTGGCAAGTCTATCGTTGGCCGGCGGTGCGCTTCGGGATCAATCGAAACGTCTGGGCGATGGGCTGGACGAGCCTCGTCAACGATGCCGCGTCGGAGCTGCTGTACCCCGTCCTGCCACTGTTTCTGACCGTCACGCTGGGGGCGCCGGCAGCAGTCGTGGGGCTGGTCGAGGGCGCCGCCGGGGCGACGTCGCAGATGGTCGGGTACGCCGTCGGCCGGCACTCAGACCGGATCCGCCGGCGCCTTCCCTACGTCTGGTCGGGGTACACGATGTCGAACATCGCCAAGCCTCTGGTCGCCCTCGCCCCGGCCTGGGGCTGGGTGCTCGGCGCCCGCGTCCTCGACCGCGCCGGCAAGGGGCTGCGGACATCCCCCCGGGACGCCCTCCTGCGCGATTCCAGCGACGCCACACGGACCGGCTACGTCTTCGGGTTCCACCGCTTCATGGACTCGGCCGGCGCCACGATCGGGCCGCTTCTGGCGCTGGCGCTACTGGCCGCCGGGCTGTCGCTGCGGCAGGTGATCGCGGTGTCGATCGTGCCGGCGTTTGCCACCATGCTGGCGCTTCGCTACGTCCGCGAGGCGAGGCACCAGCTGCCCGTCCAGGAAGCAGCGCCGGCGCAGGCGACGCCGCTGCGCTCCCTGGGCCGCCCCTTCTGGCTGCTCACGACCGCCTGGGTCGTCTTCTCACTCGGCAACTCGGCCGACGCGTTCCTGCTCCTGCGGGCGCACAGCCTCGGCCTCTCGACGACCGCGGTCGTCCTCGCCTACGCCGTCGAGAATACCCTCTATTCAGGGCTCTCCTGGCCGCTCGGGCACCTCTCCGACCGGGTCGGCAAGCGGCTCCTGCTGGGCGCCGGGCTGGTCGCCTTCGGACTCGTCTACGCCGGCTTCGGGCTGGCCACCTCGGGCGCCGTGATCTGGCCGCTGATGGCCATCTACGGCGCGTACCTGGCGGCGACCGACGGCGTCGCGCGGGCGCTCGTCAGCGACATCACGCCAAGCTCGCTGCGGGCGACCGCCCAGGGCACGTTCCAGCTCGCCACCGGTGGCAGCGAGGTGGTCGCGAGCATCGCCGCCGGCATCCTCTGGACGACGGTCGCGCCGCGGTCGGTGTTCGTGCTCGGCGCCGGCGCGGCGGCGCTCGGCCTGGTCGCGCTCGTCGTCTCAGCGCGCCGCACCTAGACCTCTTCACTGGCGCCCGCGATCTCGCGCGTCACCTCGACCAGGTCGCGGTTGGCGTTGAACACCATCAACTGCCGTTCGGCGCCGGTGCCGTTCTCGACCAGCCAGTCGATCCGGCGCAGATCGCTGCTGCAGCCGAGCTCGCGGGCGATCGGCCGCAGGTCGCGAAGCCGCCGCCTGGCCAGAGTCCGGGCCGGCATCTTGACCCGCTTGCCCGCCGCCAGGTCCATCAGCGGCGCGTCCAGGCCGTAGCGGGCCGCCAGGAACTTGTTCTCGGCCAGCAGCATCCGGTGATAGCTGAGGACCGGCTCGCCGCCCTGGAACCGGTCGACCAGCAGCTTGACCAGGCACTGGACGTAGGCGGCCAGGGCGGCCGTGTCCTCGACCCGGGTCTGGACGTCCATGACGCGGATCTCGATGGTGCCGAAGCGAGGGTGCGGTCGGACGTCCCACCACAGGTGGGTGTAGTCGCCGATGGCGCCCGTTGCCTCCATGAACCCGACCGCGTTGGCGTAGTCCTGGTAGTCGTCGAAGCGCGGCGGCAGGCCGCTACGCGGGAAGGCGGCGAAGATCGCCGCCCGGGTCGACTGCAAGCCGCTGGCCTCACCCCGCCAGAACGGCGAGTTGGCGGACATCGCCAGCAGCACCGGCAGCTCGATCAGCACGCCTTCCATTACCGCCAGGCAGCACTCCGGGCTGGGCACGGCGACGTGCACGTGCATGCCGAAGACGAGCTCCCGGCGGGCGATGTACTGGAGCATCTCGACCAGTTCCCGGTAGCGGTCGCGGGCGGTGATCTTCTGGTTCTCGAAGAGCGAGAACGGGTGCGTTCCGGCGGCGCCCAGCCGCACCCCACGGGCGCGCGACCGCTCGGCCACCCATGCCCGCATCCGGCGCAGGTCGGCGGCGGCACCGGCGACGTCCTCGGAGACGATCGTGCCCGACTCGAGCACGCACTGCATGAGCTCCGGCTTCAGCTGGTTCGCGAAGTCGCTCTCGGCGGCCTCGTCCAGGAGTTCCTCCACGCATGAGACGAGCTGGAGCGACTCGCCGTCCACGAGCATGTACTCCTCCTCCACACCGACCGTCAGCGGCGGGCCTTCGCCGAACCGGTGGTCGAGGACGCTGCTCCGCGTACCGCCCTTGCCTGTCGCAACCATTGGGACGTTCTATCGCATCCGGGCGGCCTGTGAAAGTCGGCGGCCCCGGCGGATACGATCCCGGCACGCCGAAGTGGCGGAACGGTAGACGCAGCGGACTCAAAATCCGCCGGCCGCGAGGCCGTGTGGGTTCGACTCCCACCTTCGGCATGATTACAAGAGCGACAACATGCGCCGATCGCGCGGTTCTCCGCCATTTCTAGAGGTTGAGGCCGTGTAGAGGTTGGGGCTTCCTCGCCCCGTTTCCTGGCGTGTGCGACAGATACGCGACAACGGCCAAGCCCCGCGTCCTGGTGTGCGGTGTGCGCACGGACCGACCAGACCGCCGTTGCACTCGCCTGGGCCACTGACGCCGTCTTCTACTCAGAGGTGGAGAACTCTGCGCACGACCCTCGCACGGCTCGCTGACGACAGGTCGCTCGTCTGGGCACGCGTTCGAGAATGTAACCCAGAA
Source organism: Gaiellales bacterium (assembly GCA_036273335.1). Lineage (GTDB taxonomy): Bacteria > Actinomycetota > Thermoleophilia > Gaiellales > JAICJC01 > DASUHT01. Next base: position 12,180 of record DASUHT010000071.1, read on the forward strand.
GGTGCGCCCGGATCGGCCGGAGCAGCGATGAGTCTTCGGTGGTTTGCCAGTCTGCGCTCCGTGGGTCCAGGGTGAGTGCCGGCCGGAGCAGCCCGCCGAGAAAGGAGTCATGTGATGACGCGGTATCTGATCTCGTTCGATCAAGGCGCGATGGATCACATCCCCGATGAGGAAGGGCCCGCCGTGGGAGAGGCTGCGCATGCGGTGAGCCAGGAGGCCATGGACGCAGGAGTGTTCGTGTTCGCCGGCGGATTCACTGCGGAGGTGAGAGTGGTAGCCACCGACGGGACGGTGACCGAGGCGCCGAAGAGCAAGCCGCAGATCGGCGGGGGAATGATCGTCGACGTGCCCTCCCGCGAGGACGCGCTGGAGTGGGCTGCCAAGATCGCCGTCGCCTGCCGCTGTGCTCAGGAGTGCCACGAGATCCTGCCCGACCCGGCGGTGGGCAACTGATCGAAGCCTGCATCGTCGGCCACTGCGTTCGCCTGTGGTCAACTAGGCTCTAGCGATGCAGCGGTGGCATGGCTTTCCACTCGGCCTCACGCTCCTCATCCTGGCTCTCGTCCTCGCCGCACGCGTGACCACTGGCACCGGCGGGGGACTCGCCCGTATCGGTGCCGCAGTCTTCGTCCTTCTCGGGATGCTCGCTTTCGTCGGAGCGTTCTCGGAGGAGTAGCAGTCGGGGCCATGTGGCTGGCCTCACCCGAAATGCCCGAGTGTCCAGCTATGTCCCTCGACCCTGATTGGCCGCGGATGATCTCCTCGCGGTGACGGGCGGAACACAGCTGCCTGGCAGCGGACCCGGAACTCCGTAGAGGTGTCGCCGGGCCGGCGGAGCGTCTTTGCGCCGCAGCCGATGCCGGCGTTTCAGACCCACGGGTGCGCGAGTCATCTGAAGCTCCGGCTCGCCTCGCCGGCTCCTTGACACGTGCCGATATCGGCATATGATGAGGCCGTGGCCCGCTCATCCACGACATTGGACGTCTTCAACGCGATCGGCGAGGCGCGGCGTCGCGAGATCCTCGACACGCTGATCGCAGGCGAGAAGGCGGTCGGGGCGATCGTGACCGACGTCTCGATGTCCCAGCCTCAGGTCTCGAAGCACCTCCGGGTGCTCAGCGAGGTCGGGCTCGTCAGCAGCCGGGCGGAAGGACGTCGTCGGCTCTACCGCCTGGAACCCGCACGCCTGCAGCCGTTTCACGACTGGTTGGCCAGGTACGAGCAGGCGTGGAACGAGCGACTGAGTCGGATGGACGATTACCTCAAAGAGCTACAACACCAAGGAGAGCCGTCGTGACACCTAATCGGCATGGATCGTCAGTCATCGAATTCCCGAACGACCTCGAGATTGTCACCACGCGAGAGTTCGACGCTCCGCCCGAACTCGTCTTCGACGTACTGACCAAGCCGGAGCATGTGCGCAACTGGTTCGCTCCATTCACGGATGAGGTGACCGAGTGCTCGATCGACCTGCGCGTCGGGGGGACCTACCACATCGTTATCGTGACCCCTGACGGAACCGAGTGCTCGTTTCGGGGAACCTACTCGGAGGTCGATCCGCCGACCCGGATCGTCGCAACGTGGCTGTTCGAAGGATGGCCAGATGCGCACGCCGTCGAGACCACAGAGTTGCACGAAACTGACGGAGTGACGACGCTGACGACGAAGCTCGCGTTCCGCGACAAGGCCGGCCGGGACCACATGACCAAGTTCGACGGCCAGGAAGACGGTTACAACAAGATGGAGGATTACCTGAGGTCACTGCTCGATCAAAAGGAAACCGTCTCCGGATAGTTTGAGGCTGGAGCCACATCCGCAGACCTCGCCCCGCTTCAGGTGTCATTCCAGAACAGACGAGCCTTAGGCGCTAGCCCAGGTCTTGCGCGATCCCCCAGGTGTAGCCGCCCGGATCGGCGAAGGTGAGCGTGCGCATGCCCCAGTCACGATCCGCCGGGCCGCTGATCACCGTCACTCCGTGCTCTTCCAACTCAGCGCGCACCGCATCCACGTCGTCAACGACGATGGCGAACTGCCCGACACCCTTCTGCGCCAGGCCGAGGACTTCGCCCGCGGGAGCGTTCTGGTGAGCCGGATCGTGCCGCAACGCGACGAACGTGTCCTTGAGGCGGAAGATCGCCAGGTCCTCCTCCTCGTCCAGAGGAGCCAAGCCGAAGACCTCCCGGTAGAACGCCTTCGAGCGCTCAAGATCCCCGACGATCAGATTGATGGCGAAGATCTGCTTCTCCCATTCAGCCATTTCGCGCGTCCCTCCAATGCGTCGCCCGTTGATCTTGCTCTGAGACTGGACCGCTCGGCGACCCGTCCCTCATCGGTCGAGCCTTCACGAGACGGCGGATTCCGCCGGTGACATTCCCGCACGCTGGCCAATCCATCGAGTTAAGCCCTGGAGAGACTCGCCGACCGCCGGCCGCAGGAAATCGGCTGGACGCGGGTCGTAGCTGTGTGACGGAGCATCGACAGCCGACGACGAACGGGCCCCGACCCGGGCCAGTAGCCCCGCGTTCTCCTGCGGCCACCGGCGGACTGCGTCCGTAACCAGCGCAGCCCTCGATCGCGGAACGAGCAGCTCCCACGTATAGCACCCCGCCGCCCGGCGCTGATCGCTAACCAGCGCCGGGCGGCGCGTGCACATGACCGGCGCTGGGAGAGTTGACGAGGCGCGGGCGACCCGCGCTCCGCGAGCGCCGTGCTTGACCGCCACATCCATCTCCGCTAGAACCGGCAGCATGTCCGAGGAAAAGATCGTTTCCACAGTCAACGAGGCGCTGGCCGCGGCCGACATCGAGGACACGGTGATCGCGGCGGGGGAGTTCAATCCGCGCGGTCATTCTGGCGCCGGGTTCGCAGGAGGCCTGATCGGGGACTCGATCGGCACTCCGGCGGACAGCGTCGCGACGGTCGGGGGCTACATGGTGGGCACTCGTGTCCATGACGCCGCGACCGGTCTTCCCGGCCGGATGGTTGTGGGCGTGTCCGAGACAATGGTGTACGGATTCGCGGGCAACCGCGCCCATCCCAAGGCTCTGGCCTTCCGCGTGCCGCGCGAGGGGCTCGAAGCAAAGGTTCACCGGCGCATCAACGTTCGCGTGCTGGAACTGATCGATGCGAAGAGCGGTTCGCGTATCGAGCTCGAGGGCATGCGCCTGCCGATCACCCACTCGAAGGACGTCATCGAGGAGCTCACCTAGCCGGAGCACCGGCGCGACGCCGGCCGGCCCCTAGTTGGTCTCGCTGCCGCTCAGGATGAACTCGTGCGCCGGGTCGGCCGAGCAGTAGCCGACCCGCCAGGTCGGATCGGGCTGGAGTCCGGGCACCGCCTGCGGCGTCGCCAGCATCGACTCGCGGTGCCAGATCACCGTGCCGTCGCAGCCCTCGAAGGGACACGCCTCGACCTCGCTGTCGACGAACGTCCGGGACACACCGGGAGCGTACCGCCGATCGCCCGGCCCGCCAACGGCCGCGAAGGGTCTTCCGCTGCGGTAGCGCCGGGCCCGGTAGCGCCGCCGGGTGCCGGTGCCGTACACCCCGCTCAGGAAGACGAAGAAGGCAACCCCGGCCCAGTCTGCGAGCACCAGCGTCACCCCGGCGCAGACGACCGAGACCACCAGCGCCAGCGCGGTCAGGTAGAAGCTCAGCGTCTCGTGCCGGCGCGGATCGCCGTGGCTCGCCACCGCCTCAGGCTAGCCGTTGCCGCGATGCTGCTCCCGGGTGACCGGAGAGGCGGGAACAGCCGCGAACACCCTTCCCAAAGATCCACGGCCGCTGCCCTGTCCCTCTCCGACACCCGCTCCACCGGGCCGGTGGTCCCCAGCCGGCCAGCCCGAGGCAGGTGGGACGCTACCGGCCATCCGATGGCGGTGGGAGCCCGAACGGCATCCATCTGGTGAAGATCTCGTGAAATGGACACCGGTCCTGCGCGGCTCACTGTGGGGGCGCGAACGCCGAAGGTCGCCGCGTTTCCGCCCTTCGCTGCCCGGGTACAGCGGCGCCAACTGGAAGGACCGAATGTGATTCCGCTGCTGATCCTGATCGTGCTGATCCTCGTCCTGGGCGTCGTGGGCGCAATCAAGCTGGCGCTTTGGGTGTTCCTGATCGCACTCGTGATCGCCGTGATCGCCGGAATCGCCGGCCGTGGGCTGTTCGCCCGGTCCTGACCGTATCCGTCCCGCCGCAGCGGCATCGCGGCGCCGCAGGAGATTGCGGAAAATGCGAAGTTTGGTGTGGCCGCAACCCTAGGCGCGGCCGCGCCCGCGGCGTACGCTGAGCGGCGAACGACGGAAGGAGGGGCGATGGCCGGCAGCAGGCTCCCTTGGCTGCGGGATCACGCTCAGGAGATCGGCTTTGCCGTGCTCCCCGAGGTGCGGCGGAACGGCAGCACGTATATCGACGCGCGCGAGGTCGGCCTGGCGGCGGTCGCCGCAGTCGAGAAGGTGATCAGCGGCCACGTCTGCGAGAAGGGCCACCGCTATCACGTACTCGCAAACGCCAACCGTCCGCGCCTCTACTGCCGTCGCTGCGGGAATGTACGCGAGGTGCGAGGCGACGTCCGCTCGGGTGTCTCGGTCTAGCCCAGCGCGAAGCGGGCCGAGAGCCCAAGGTCGTCCTGGGCCACCCGGCCAAGCAGGATCCGCTCCAGCGCGACCCGCTGGTCGCCGCTGAGTCCGCGGAAGCTGCAGCCGGCCGCCGTCCCGCCCGAAACCGTCCGCCGAACCGACGACACGACGACGTCGGCATCCAGCTGACAGCCGAACAGCCGAGCGTGCAGCGTCAGCAGGTCGCCCTGCCAGAGCGACGCCATCACCGAGATGCCCACCGACGTGGCCGAGACGTCCACGAGCGTGGCCTCCAGCCGCTGCCCGGGCGCCACCTGACGGCAACGGCCGGCGATCGCCCAGGCCACGCCCGAGGCGGCAACTCGAGGCTCGCTGCGACGGTCGTCCAGGTGAGTCATGCGATCACTATCGGCGCGAGGTGGCGCGGGCTGTAGATGCGATATGACTTGCCGGGTGCGAGTCGGCATCCTCACCGGCGGCGGCGACTGCCCGGGGCTGAACGCGGTGATCCGCGCGGTCGGTCGGCGGGCGCTCGACGCCGACCACGAGGTGATCGGGATCCTGCACGGCTGGCGCGGCCTGGTCGACGAGGCGACCCGGCCGCTCTCGGCGCGCGACATCTCCGGCATCCTGCCCCGCGGCGGGACGATCCTCAGAACGTCCCGCACCAACCCGTTCAGCGACCAGGAGAGTCTGGCGCGCGTGCTCCGGAACCTGTCAGGCCTGGATGCGCTGGTCGCCATCGGCGGCGAGGACACGCTGGGCGTCGCCGCCCGCCTGTACAGCGAGCACGCCGCGCCGGTGGTCGGTGTGCCGAAGACCATCGACAACGACCTGCGCGGGACCGACTACACCTTCGGGTTCGACACGGCGGTGACCATCGCCACCGAGGCGATCGACCGCCTCCACTCGACCGCCGAGTCGCACGACCGGGTGATGGTCTGCGAGGTGATGGGGCGGCAAACCGGCTGGATCGCCGTCCACGCCGGCATGGCCGGCGGTGCCGACGTGATCCTGATTCCCGAGCACGCCATGACCATGGAGCGCTGCTGCGAACTGATCGCCCACCGGCACTCGCGGGGCAAGGACTTCTCGATCGTGGTCGTCAGCGAGGGCTACGAGCTGACCTTCGCGTCCGGCGAGTCGCGTCGCGTCGAGACGCGCGACCGGGACGCGTTCGGGCACTCCCGGCTGGGTGGCATCGGCACCGACGTGGCGGCCGAGATCGAGCGCCAAACCGGGTTCGAGACGCGGGTGACGACGCTCGGGCACGTCCAGCGCGGCGGCTCGCCGACGGCCCGCGATCGCGTGCTGGCCACCCGCTACGGGCTGCGCGCCTGGGACCTCGTCGAGCAGGGCCGGTTTGGCCACATGACGGCGCTGCGGGGCGACGAGATCGTCGCCGTGCCGCTCGCCGAAGCCATCGCCGCGCTGAAGCTGGTGCCGGAGGAGCTGTACCGCCAGACGCAGGCGTTCTTCGGCTGACCGTCAGTCGCGGCTATCGCCGCGCAGCACGTCCAGCGTCCGGCCGAGCTCTCCGTCGTAGATCCAGCGCCCGATCACCGCCGCGTCGACGCCGACGCTCTCCAGCGCCGCCGCATGTTCGCGGCTTCGGATCCCGCCCTGCGACAGCACCGCCTTCCCGGCCGGCACCTCCTCGAGCAGCGAGAACGTGCGCTCGAACTCGGCGGCGCCGTTCTCGCCGTCGCGGTTGCGGATCAGGAAGCTGTCCGGGTCAACCAGTTCCATCACCGCGTCGATCTCGCGCTCGCTCGCCACCTCGACGACCACATCCAGCCCCAGCTCGAGCGCGATGCCGTGCATCGCTGCCAGGCGCTCGTCCTCGTCCTCGAACGCCGCCGCCAGCAGCACCACCCCGTCGCCCCCGATCACCCGCGTCTCGTACAGCTGGTAGGGATCGACGAGCAGGCCATGGTTGAGCAGCGGCAGCTCCGACGCAGCGGCCGCGTCGGCGAGCTCCTGGTCGGTTCGCGCGAAGAGCCCGGCCACCCCGGCATCGGCGGCAGCGTGCAGCAGGTCGGCGTGATTCGGGCAGCGCAGCACGAATGAGATCTCCTCCCCGACCACGGCCTCGGTGAATGGCCGGATCGGGTCCAGGCCGGCTACGGCCTCTTCCAGCTCGGCCAGCGGGCGCGCCGCCCGTCGCTCCTCCACCGCCTGGCGCGAGGAGGAGATCAACCGATCAAGTGAGGGCATCGACCGCCGCTAACGGGGGCATCGGGGCCATCGTAGCTCAGGCCCCCAGCTTGCCGAGCTCGGCGCTGTCGCGCCGCCAGTGGGGACGCACCTTGACCGTCAGATCGAGCATCACCGGCCCGCCCGTGATCTCCTCGATGGTGATCCGCGCCTCGCTGCCGATGCGTTTGATCATCGCGCCGCCGCGGCCGATCAGGATCCCCTTCTGCGACTCGGTCTCGCAGATCAGGCGGGCCTCGACGCGGGTGCCGGCGGCGGTCGGCGAGAGCTCCTCGACGGTCACCGCCAGCGCGTGCGGCACCTCGTCCCGCGCGTGCGCGAGCGCCGCCTCCCGGATCGACTCGGCGATCCGCTGCTCGAGCGTCTGGTCGGAGGTCATCCCCTCGGGAAAGAACCGCGGCCCTTCCGGCAGCAGGCCGATGAGGTCGTCGAGAAGGTCTCCGACGCCGTCGCCGCGAAGCGCGCTCACGGGGTGCAGGGAGTAGAACTCGCCCAGCTCCGAGGCCTCCTGTACGAACGGCGCGAGGATCTGCGGACCGACCCGGTCGATCTTGTTTACCGCGATCACGCAGGGCGCCGACCCGGAACGCATCACCCGCTCGGCAATGAACCGGTCGCCGCGGCCGATCGGCTCGACAGCGCTCAGCATGAGCAGCGTCGCGTCGACGTCGGCCAGCGCCTCGTCGACCGACCGCTGCATGCGCTCGGTGAGGCGGTCGAACGGCTTCTGGAAGCCGGGCAGGTCGATCACGACGAGCTGGTGCCCGGGCCCGTCGACGACGCCGAGCATGCGCCGGCGTGTGGTTTGGGGGCGGGCGGAAACGGCGGCCACGTGGTCGCCGACGAGCCGGTTGACGAGGGTCGACTTGCCCACGTTGGGCCGCCCCGCCAGGGCGACGAACCCGGACCGCAGGGTCAAAGCTCGAACCGCGCGGGCAGAAGCTCGGCGAGCGCGGCGGAGACCGGCGCGCCGTCCTGGCGGTAGACGACCACCAGCTCCGGCGCGAACTCCGCCAGCACCTGCCGGCAGGCCCCGCAGGGCGGCACCGACGACGCATCGCCATGCACCGCAATCGCGGTGAAATCCCGCTCCCCGGCCGCGACTGCGGTGAACATCGCCGTGCGCTCGGCGCAGCAGGTGAGCCCGTAGGAGGCGTTCTCGATGTTCACGCCCGTGATCACCTCGCCGGACGCGGTGCGCATCGCGGCGCCGACCGCGAACCCCGAGTAGGGGGCGTAGGCGCCGGCAGCCGCCGCGCGTGCGGCGGCGTAGAGCTCGAGCTCGTCGGGCGTGGGATCGCGCACTCCGCGATCATAGGCGGCGGGCCAGGCCGCCGGTCAGGGAGCGGGCAGAACGGTCCCGCCGGGTGCCGGAAGCGCGTTGCCCGGACTCGACGACGCTGCGGGCGGCTGTGGCGATGGAGCGGGCGCCGACGGGGCGGGGCCGGCCGCCGCCGCCACTGTTGGCTGCGACGGGGGCGGGCTCGAGTGATGGCGGAGGGGGCGCGGATGCCGCCGCGTCGTGGCGTGGCGATGGTGTGGCCGGGCGGGACGCGGCTTCGGCTTCGGATGCCGGGGCCGGACCGGCGCCGTTGCCTGCTTCGTCACCAGCGGCTTGACCGCGGGCGGCGCCGCGGCGGTTGCCGGGGCGGCGGCGCCCGAGCCGGTGCCGTGAAGCAGCGTCAGCGAGATCGAGAGCGCCGCGACCAGGCCGGCGAGAAGCGTTGCCAGGCGCTGGAGTCCGACCGGCGCTCGGTGGCGCGGCACGTACTCGCCGTCGAAGATCTGCGACAGCCCCAGCGGCTCAGTCGCCGCCGCCTCGGGGGCGCGGTCGATCGCGGCCCGCAGCGCATCCAGGCAGGCGCCAAGCGACGGATGGGCGCCTGCCGCGGCCGCTCGCCGCCACTCATCGAGCGGCTCCAGCGGCTCCGGCTCGGCGCAGACCGATCCGAACAGCGCCGCAAGCACCGCCTGGCCTGCTGCCCGCTCGGCGATCGGCCGCGGTGTCCCGGGGGGCTCCAGGAGCGGCTGCTCGAGGAACGCCGTCGGGCCGGGGCCGACCGCGAAGTCGCCCGGCTCGGCCGATGCCGCCGGGAATCCGGCCCCGGCCACGGCTTCCAGGAGGCGCCCGAAGGCCAGGGTCAGCCGGCCGGCCTCGGCGCCCGTCGGGGCGCGCATCATCCGCCAGCGCTCCGCCGGAATGCCGAGGCTGGGTGGCACCACCAGGTACCAGCGATCGCGGTGGCGGCCGTAGTCGAGGATGCCGGTGACGCCGTCGGCGCCGATCGCGCACCAGCGGGCGACCGCCTCGCTGAGCTCGTCGTCCGACCACTCTCCGGGGACGAAGAGGACGCGTACCTGGGCCGCCCGGCCGGCGTGCGTGTCGAGCGCGTCGACCGGACCGAAGGGCCGCTCGCGCAGCCGGGCAGGGCTGGTCAGGTAGCGATCGGCGATTACCTCGGCCGAGGCATTTCCACGTTCCGGCATGCTTCCCAGGCTAGGAGGCCCGAGGTCACGGAACCAGTCCCGGACAGTGCCGGAACTGTCACGATTGTCAGACGAACGCCTGGAAAATGATGGCGGTGACGAGGGCGCCCAGAACGCCGCCGTAGAGCACCTCCATCGGTGTGTGGACCCCGGCCTCGACGCGCGTCTGGGCGACCAGCAGGGCCATCACGAAGGCCAATGTGGAGACCAGCACCTGGTTTTCGTAGGAGTGGGTTGCAAACGTGATCGCGGCCCAGCCGCCGAAGGCGACGGCGGCATGCCCGGACGGCAGACCGCCGCGAAGCGGCGTGCCCTTGTTGAAGTACGCCTTGGTCGCAACGACGATCAGGATGACGACGGCGAGGGCGATCACCGTCAGGTGGACCGGCGAGGTGCGCACCGTGTTGATCGCCCGCTGGGTGGGGTGGCGGAGGCGCACGGCGAAGACCACGTAGCCGACGAAGACTGCGTTCACCGCGGCGATCAGGACGGCTCCGGCGGCCACGTCCTTGGCCGCCCGGGCGACCGGGTCGAAGGAGTTGGTCGCGACGTCGATCGCCTTCTCGAGCGCGGTGTTCAGCATCTCGGCGACCAGCACGAAGGACACCGACACCATCAGCGCCAGCAACTCGAGGCGGTTCACCCCGAGCACCACGCCGAGCACCAGCACGAGCACGGCGATGGCGAAGTGCACGCGCATGTTGCGCTGCGTGCGGACGACGTAGATGACGCCTTCGAAGGCGTAATTGAGGCTGTTGACGACGCCCGTCGCCTCGCGCCGGGCAGCCCGGAAGGGCGCCGCGCGGCGCGTCTCCCGGCGCAGCTCGTCCCGGCTACGCAGCGGATGCGGCAACCGCCTCCACCTCCTCCACGAGCGCCGCCTGACGGCGCAACATGCGGCCGTCGTCGGACTCGTGGTCGTAGCCGACGAGGTGCAGCGCCCCGTGCACGAGGAGGGTGGCGATCGGCGTCCCCTCGCGCTCCGCAAGCTCCGGGCAGATCACCAGGTCGCCGAGCTGCCGCGGCACCTGCGGCGGCAGCTCCTCGAGCATGTCGACCGGGAACGAGAGGACGTCGGTCGCGGTGTCGCGTCCCCGGTGCCTGCTATTCAACTCGGCCATCTCCCCCACCCCGACAAGTGCCAGCCCGACCTCGCCGTCGCCGACGCCCTCGGCCTCCAGGGCGGCGCGCAGGACCGCAATCGCCGCCCGCTCGTCGATCCGCCAGCCGCTGCGATTGGCCAGCTCGACCCGGACGCTCACTCGGGCCGTCCCGGTCCGTTCTCGGCGTGCACCTTGTAGGCGTTGACGATTCGCTGGACCAGCTTGTGCCGCACGACGTCGGCATCCGAGAAGCGGACGAAGCTGATGTCCGGAACGCCCTCGAGCACGCGCATCACGTGCACCAGGCCGCTTCGCTGGTCGCGCGGCAGGTCGATCTGCGTATCGTCGCCGGTGACCACGACGCGCGACCCGAAGCCGAGCCGGGTGAGGAACATCTGCATCTGCTCGGGGCTCGTGTTCTGCGCCTCGTCGAGGATGATGAACGAGTCGTTCAGGGTGCGGCCGCGCATGAACGCGAGCGGCGCCACCTCGACCATGCCCTTGTCCATGTAGCCGGCCAGCCGGTCGGCGTCCAGCATGTCGTGCAGCGCGTCGAAGAGCGGCCGCAGATACGGGTCGACCTTGGCCAGCAGGTCGCCGGGCAGGAAGCCCAACCGCTCGCCGGCCTCCACGGCCGGCCGGGTGAGGATGATCCGGGCAACCTCGCGCTCCTGCAGCGCCGCCACCGCCAACGCGATCGCCAGGTACGTCTTGCCGGTCCCCGCCGGGCCGATTCCGAAGGTCACCGTGTTGGCGCGGATGGCGTCGACATAGTGCTTCTGGCCGATTGTCTTGGGGACCACTTTCTGGCCTCGGTGACGCCAGACGACGTCGTGCAGGACGTCCAGCGCCTTGCCGTCCTCGCCCAGCACGCCGGCCACCGCGTCCACGGTCTGGGGCCCGACGCTCACGCCCTCGCGGACGAGGCCGGCCAGCTCGTCCACCACCAGGCGGGCGTTCTCGACGGCGTCGTCTTCACCGTCCAGCGTCAGCTCGTTCCCGCGCAGGTACGCATTCGCACCCGAGCGGTCACGGAGCGCCTGCAGCATCGCGTCGCGGTCGCCGCCGAGCTCGGCCGCGAGCTCGTTTCCGACCGACAGTTTGAGACGGGCCACTGAGCCCAATTCTAGTGGCAAGGGCCGCGATTGCCGATACCCACGCTACGCGGGCTCGAACGCGATCTCGACTGCGTCGCAGACCGGCCGGTAGCCGATCCGTCGGTAGATGGCGTTGCTGGTCGGGTTGGCGAGGTCGGTGAAGAGGACGCAGCTGGTGGTCGTCCCGGTTAGCAGAGCCTCGGTCTGGCGGGCGACGAGCGCCGTGGCATAGCCCCGCCGGCGACGCTCTGGGGGCGTGTACACCGGGCCGACGCGGGCGCAGCGCTCGGACGTGGGGCGGGACAATGAGAACGACACTGGTCCTCCCCCGTCCTCCCAGACGAACGCCCCCAGCTCGCGCGAGATCGAGTCGTCCAGCGACCGCTCCATCTCGCGCGGCGACGCTTGGATCCCCGCCTCGATCCGAAACGCGTCCTGCCAGAGAAGGAGCAGATCGCGATCCGCCGCCTCGGCGGGCCGCATCCGGCCCGGCGCGTCGGGCACCGGCTCCACCGCCCGCAGCGCATGCAGGCGCGTCTGCATGTGCACCGTGTGGCGGCCGCCGGCGTGTGCCACCCAGGCATCGGCAAAGGCGGCCGGCACGTCGTCGACGCCGGTCACGCCGGGGATCCGAACGGCGGCCGCGTAGATCGCCGCGGCCAGCGCATCCATCGCCGCCGCGTCGCCGAAGACGACCGCCGGGAACGGCGGCGTCCGCATCAGACCGGCGCGCCCGCCGCCGTCATCCTCGGCCAGCCAGAGGATCATCTCGGGGTAGTGGCCGGGGTTCTTGCGAGCGCTGCTCAGAATCCCCATCGGCACCGTGTGGCGGAGCTCGTCGGACGCCAGCAGCGGTCCCAGCGCGCGCTCGAACTCGGCCGGGTCGGCCGCACGGACTGCGATCATGTCTGCAACCGCGCCCGAACGAGCGCGGACGCGGCGCGGCCGTCGGCGCGGCCGCCGGAGCGCTCGGAGACGAGCTTCATGACGGCGCCCATGTCGCGTATCGAGGTGGCACCGGAGTCCGCCACGGCGGCGTCCACCAGCGACTCCAACTCGGCCTCCGAGAGCGGCGCCGGCAGGAACTCGTCGATCACCGGCAGGTCGGCCTCCTCGGCTGCGGCCCGTTCCTCGTGGCCGGCCGCCCGGTACGTCTCGGCGGCCTCCACTCGCTGCTTGCGCTCGCGGCGCAGGACGGCCTGCTCCTCGGCCTCGCCGAATTCGCCGGCGGGCCGGTCCTTCTCGGCCTTCTGGAGCGCCGAGAGAAGCAGCCGAAGCGCGTTTGTCCGCGTCCGGTCTCCTGCCCGCAGCGAGCCCCTCAGCTCGGACTGGATGCGCCCGATCACGCCACCACCTCCACCAGCTCGCCGGGAGCTCCGCCGGGCGCGCGGAGCGGGGTGTAGTCGGCCGAGTAGCCGCGCCCATCGGCCGACTCGACCAGGACCAGCTGACGGGAGCCGCGAAGGCGCCGGCGATGGGCCGCCGCCTGCCGGTCGGAGATCGCACGGAGGATCCGCGACCGCTCCGCCTTGACCGCCGGCGGCACGGGATCGCACCCCGCGTCGCGGGTGTCCGGGCGCGGCGAGTACGGGAACACGTGAACGCGCGTGAAGCCGGCCTCGCGCACCGCGTCGACCGTCGCCGCAAACGCCGGGTCCGTCTCGGCGGGATGGCCGACGATCACGTCCGTCGTCAGGTTCAGGCCTGGGACGTGGTCGCGGGCGCGGCCCAGGGCGGCGAGGAACGACGACCGCGTGTAGTGCCGCCGCATCGCCCGCAGCACTCCGTCGTCGCCGGACTGCATCGGCACGTGCAGGTGCGGCGCGACCTGGGGATGGCCGAGCGCGTCGAGCAGCGCCGGAGTCAGGTGATTGACCTCGATCGACGAGAGCCGGACCCGCCCCAGCCCCGGCGTGCCGGCGATCGCCAGCAGCAGGTCGGGCAGGCGCATCCCGACCTCCCGGTCGCGGAAGCAGCCGAGGTTGATCCCGGTCAGGACGACCTCGCGGTGGCCCTGGCGAACGCGCCGGGCGACCTCGTCCAGCACCGCCGCCGCCCGCCGGCTTCGGCTGGCTCCGCGTACCGCCGGTATGACGCAATAGCTGCACCCGAACGAGCAGCCGTCCTGGATCTTCACGTACGCCCGCGTCCGCGCGAACGCGGGCGGCCGGCCGCCGGCGCAGCCGAGGCTGCCGACCCAGCCGGCGACGCGATCGGTCGCGATCTCGGGCAAGCCCGGGACGACGACCACATTCGCCGCCAGCCGATCGAACCCGGCGTCTCGGAGGTTGGCCGCGCAGCCGGTGACGAAGACGCGCTCCGCCGAGCGGGCAGCCCGCCGTACCGCCTTGCGTGACTTGGCCACCGCCTCGGCGGTCACGCAGCAGGTGGTGACGACACGTACCGCGGCCGTCTCCGACTCGTGGTGGCCGTCGGCGATCAGCCGCTCGCGGATGGCCTGGGAATCGGCCAGCGACACCTTGCAGCCAAGGAATTCGGCGCGAAACCCGGTCACCCCAGGAACCCCATCTCGCCCAGCGCGAGCGCCGCGGCCACGATCGCCGCCGTCTCGGTGCGCAGGACGACGGGGCCGAAGGTGGCCACCGCCACCCCGCGCTCCCGGGCCAGCTCCAGCTCGCCCGGCGAGAACCCTGGCTCCGGCCCGATCAGAAGCGTCGCCGAGCGGCGGCCGACGATCCGGTCGGTGAGACCGCCGGACGCGCCCTCGTTGCTCAGCACGACCGCCTCCGGCGACAGCACGTCGGCATACGCCGAGACGCCCAGGAGCTCGGGCGTGCGGCGCTGCCGGGACTGTTTGGCCGCCGCGTCGGCGACTCGCTCCCAGCGCGCCAGGCGGGCGTTCGTGAAGGAGCCCTCGAGGAGGTCGCTGCGAAGGGCGCCGATACGGGCCACCCCCAGCTCGGTCAGCTTCTCGACCGCCTCGTCCGAGCGCGCGCCCGGCTGGGCAATCCAGACCGTCAACGTCGGTGCGGCCGACACCTGCGTCACCTCCCTGTCGAGTTCCAGCCGCCCGCGGTGACCCGCGCCTCCCAGACGCGGCCGCCGGCGGCGACCTGGCAAGTATCGCCCACACGCATGCGGAGCACCCGCTACACGTGATGCCGGTCGTCGACCGACCGCACCGCCACGCCCTCCTCAAGCCGGGCCGCAAAGGAGCGGGAGCGATGGCGGCTCACGGGCGCACCAGCTCCGCGGCCCAGCCGTCGACGACCACCCGCTCGAAGCCGCCCACGCTCTCGCCCTCGAGCAGCCCCGAGGCAAGCAGGAGCGACGGCAGGTCAGCGCGCTCGAGCAGGCGCTCCAGCAGGTCGCGCTGGAGGTTTGCGATCCACAGGGGCGCCTCGGGGAGTGGGTCGGCCAGCGCGTCCGCCCGCGACACCTCCAGCGAGACCCCGTTTCGGTGCGCGTTCTCTGCGCAGGCCGCCACCGCCAGCGGATCGATGTCGCAGGCGAAGATCGGCCCGAAGCCGAGCCGCAGGGCGGCGATCGCAAGGACGCCCGAGCCGCAGCCGAGATCGAGCGCCGGCTGCGGCTCGAGTCGCTGCAGGAGCTCCAGCGCCGCCCGCGTAGAGCCGTGCGCCCCGGTGCCGAACGCGTGGCCGGGGTCGATCACCACCGGCTCCGCCTCGGGCCGATACCAGGGTGGGCCGATCCACAGCCGGCCGGCCCGCACCGGCCGGTGAAACTCACGCCAGCGGTCGGCCCAGCCGTCCTCGACCGGCGCTTCCTCGAGGCCCGCCGCCGGCGGCTCGAGCGCGTAGCCGGAGAGGACGACGGCATCTCCGTCCGCCTCCTCCTGGACGCCGTCGGGGAACCACTCGAGCATCCGCAGGAGCGTCCGGTCGACGTCCTCGGGAGCGACCCGCAGCGAGTAGCGGTTCACCGAAACGCGGCTCGGAGGCGTCCCAGGAAGCCGTCGTCGGCAGCGTAGGTGCCGTCGTCGACGGTCTGCTCGAAGCGACGCAGGAGCTCCTTCTGGTCATCGCTCAGACGGCGCGGCACGAGCACGTTCACCACCACCCGGTGGTCGCCGCGGCCGCGCCCCTGGAGCACCGGAATGCCCTTGCCCCGGAGCACCAGCACCTCGCCCGGCTGGGTGCCCGGCCGAACTTCGACGGTGGTCGGACCGTCCAGCGTCTCCACCGACACCTCCGCCCCCAGCGACGCCTGGCTGAACGGGAGGTCGAGCACCGAGACGAGGTCGTTCCCGTCGCGCTCGAAGCGGGGGTCCTCGGCCACCTGGACGGCGACATAGAGGTCGCCCGGCGGCGCGCCAGGCTCCCCCTCGTGGCCGCGGCCCGGCATGCGCAGGCGCTGGCCGTCAGCGATGCCGGCCGGGACCTGTACCTCGACGTCGCGCACGTCGGTTGTCCGCCCTCGCCCCCGGCATTCCGCACAGGGGTGCTCGATGACCACGCCGCGGCCACCGCAGGTACGGCAGGTGCCGGTCTGGACGAACTGCCCGAACGCGGTCTGGGCGACCTGCTGAATGCGGCCCGTGCCGCCGCAGGCGTCGCACTCGTCGGGCAGGCTGGGCGGCTCCGATCCGCGGCCGTCGCAGCGCTCGCAGGCCGTTACCACCTCCACCTGCACCGTGCGCGTGACGCCGAACGCGGCGTCGGCCAGCGAGAGTTCGAGGGCGACCCCGGCGTCGCCGCCGCGGGTCGGCCGGCGCGCCCCCGCGCCGAACAGGTCGTCGCCGAAGAAGGCGCCCAGCAGATCGCTGAGCGCCGAGAAGTCCATGAACTGGTCGGTATGGAACTGCGTCCCGGCGACGCCGGCATGGCCGAAGCGGTCATAGCGCACGCGGGTGTCGGGGTCACTCAGGACCTCGTACGCTTCGGCGGCGCCGCGAAAGCGCTCGTGCGCCTCCGGGTCGGGATTGACGTCCGGATGCAACTCGCGCGCGAGCCTGCGAAACGCCTTTTTGATCTCGGCGTCGTCCGCGTCGCGGTCAACGCCGAGCACCTCGTAGTAGTCGCGCTGCGCCACACCGCCATTCTAGGCGGGTGGGGCGGCGGCCCCTACGCGATCACCAGTTGTGGAAACCCCTGGAGCCGTGTTGGCCGCAGCGAGCCGCGATCAGCGCGGCCGTTGTCGCCCACAGCAACAGCGTGGGATGCTTTGTGAACAGCTTCACCTGGTACCTCCCCCCGATTACCATCGAACGTCTTGCAGGGCGTCGGCGGCCCGGCGGTAGAGTTCCGCGGCCTCCGCTGCCTCGCCCCGCCGCCCTGCAACATCGCCGAGGGCCACCCATGCACCGGCCAGATGACTGACCGTTTCCACCGACTCGAAACAGCGAGCCGCAAGCTTGAACGAACACTCGGCCTGGTCATCGCGGTCGAGCGCCAGAAGCGCCCGCCCGATCACCATCCGTGCGTTCCCTTCTTCTTCTCGGTATTCCTCGCGTTCACTCAATAGCTCGATCGCGCGATTTCCACTCTCGATCGCGCCTTCCATGTCGCCCGAGTGCATCCGGGCAGATGCCAGCGACGACGCCGCGAAGCCGGCATCGATGCGGTTGTCGTGCTCGACTGCGATCCGGAACGACTCCCGGAGCAGCGGAACCGCCTGCTCGGGCTTACCGGTGATCGCGTGCAGCTGGCCGAGGTTGTTCAGCAGCTTGCCGACATACTCGTGGTCGGACACCCGCTCGAAGAGCGCCTTTGAGCGCTCCGCGTACTCGCGGGCGAGCGAATACTCGCTGCGCCGCTCGGCGACCAGCGAGGCGTCCAGGTAGGTCTCGGCCAGCACCCGGTCGTCCTTGATCGCGTGCGAGAGCTCGAGCGCCTGCTGGACGTCCTCGGCGGCGGCGGTGAAATCCTTCTGGCGGCGGCGGATCTTGGCGCGGGCGTTGAAGATGCGCGCACGCAGCGCGTCCGATGTGCCGTTGCCCTCCTCCGAGAGCCGCAGCGCCTCATCCAGCAGCGCGACCGCCGTGGCCAGGCTGCCCATCTTGTAGCGCACCATCCCGATCCGGTAGAGGACGCCGGCACGGTCGGCCGCGGTCAGGTCCTCGGCGTGGGCGCGGGCCTCGGCGAGGGCCAACAGCGCCTCGTCCATCAACCCCAGGTTGTGCAGCGCCCAGCCGCGCGCCTGCGCGTGGCGCATGCGCATCCGCGCGTCCCCGTGCACGATCTCCGTGACGTGCTCGGCCAGGATCGCCAACGCCTGGTCGTCGCGGTGTGCCTCGAGCTCCGCCTCCGCCCGTGCCAGCCCAGCCTCGCAAGCCGCACGGGCGAAGACGCCGCTCTCCCCAGCGATCGCGACCCGGTCGACCCCCAGTCGCTCCGCAAACCAGGCGATCGCCGCGGCGGACGGCCTGGTCTTCCCGAGCTCGACCTGGCTCACATACTCCTTGGTGAACCGTGCGCCGCCGAGCTCGGCCTGGGTCAGCGCGCGCTCCAATCGGAGCTGCCGGACGCGCGCCCCGACCCCTGACGGAGCGGTGCTGCTGCCTCCCGGCTGCTGCTTTCTGACGGCACCCGCGCGTGGACCCATGCCCTCAACCTAGCGCATTTGACCCTACTTGACCAGTGGCATCGCGCCAAGTCCCCCGAACAGGCCCGGATTCCCTTTGCTGGTGAGCCTTCTACGGCCAGTCAAGTAGCGCTAAACACACAACTTGATTTCACCCGTTTTGGGTACTTGACTGGGAGGGTCGCGGCAGCTAGATTGAGCCTACAGCGAAAACGGCACAGCCGAGACGGCGATGCTGGAGACCGAAAGCAGTCGGTGGGCCACCGACAAAATCTGCAAGGTCTTCCGGGGTCACATCGTCTAACTCGGTGCCGGGGGTCGGAGTCAATGCGCGGCGGTGAGGACTGGAGCCCCTCACCGCCGCGCGACTCGTTTCCGGGGACGTTTCGCGCGCCCCGTCAGGACGCTCCCCACACCTCCTCTGCCGTCTCCACGACCAGGCGAAGCTTTGCCACCTGCTCCTCGCGCGTGAGCACGTTCCCCTCCACCGTCGACGAGAACCCACACTGCGGCGACAGGCAGATCTGCTCGATCGGGACGTATCTCGACGCCTGCTCGATGCGCCGCTTCAGATCGTCCTTGCCCTCCAGGGCGCCGCGCTTGGTGGTGACCAGGCCGAGCACGACCCGCTTCCCCGGCGGCAGGAAGCGCAGCGGCTCGAACCCGCCCGAGCGCTCGTCGTCGTACTCGAGGACGAAGCCGTCCACTTCGAGCTCGCCGAACAGCGGCTCGGCGACGAACGAGTAGTCGCCCTCGGCCGCCCAGGAGGAGCGGAAGTTGCCGCGGCACATGTGCGTCGTCACCGCCATCCCCGGCGGCCGCCCGGCCAGCGCCTCGTTGATGTGGCGGATGTACTCGACGTGCTGACGCTCCGGGTCGCCGCCGATCGAGGCCACGTACTCGCGTTGGCGGGGGTCGTTCAGATAGGCCAGGCTGGTGTCGTCGAACTGCAGGTAGCGGCAGCCCAGCTCGGCGAGCATCCGCACCTGGTCGGCGTAGGCGGCGGTCAGGTCGGCCCAGAAGGCGTCCATGTCGGCGTAGACGGCGGGGTCGATGGCCGCTCTGCCGCCGCGGTAGTGGACCATGCTCGGCGACGGGATCGTCAGCTTCGGCGTGCCCGTCGTCACCGCCCCCTGGAGGAAGCGGAAGGCATCGCCGAAGATCGGCCGGCGAACCCCCAGGCGGCCGTCGACGCGGATCGCCGGTGGGGTGAACTCGATCGTCTCGCGCTCGTTCCGGAACGCGACGCTGATCTCGCCGTCGACCTTGCTGATGCCATCCAGCCGATAGATGAAGTCCATGTGCCAGGACGCGCGCCGGAACTCGCCGTCGGTGACCGTGTGCAGCCCGACCTCCTCCTGCATGCGCACCGCCTCGCGGATCGCGTTGTCCTCGACGGCCGCCAGCCCATCATCGGCGAGCGCCCCGGCGGCATGCTGCTCGCGGGCGTGCAGGAGCTCCGGCGGACGGAGCAGGCTTCCCACATGGTCGGCCCGGTAGGGCGGAGTCGTGCGATCGGTCATGGGCGCCTCCTCTGTCGAGCGGATCTTAGGAGTCGCCGGCGCCGGCCGCCGGCCGGCGGGCGAAGAAGAGCAGCCCCGCGACCGCCAGCAGCGCCAGCACGACCACGCCGCCGACGATCTCGACGGTCGAGTTTCCGGAGCCGCCGCCACCACCGCCGGTCGACGGCGTCACGGAGGCCACCTTCGCAGGCAGCGGATGGCCGGCGCCCGCGGCGACGCGGCGAAGGGCGGTGATGGCGGCCTGGGTGAGCTGGTCGGAGGAGTTCCCGGCCGGCGTCGGCACCCCGGCCAGCGTCCGGATCCCCTGGTGGTCGGGGTTGCCGTTCCTGGTGAACCCGTACCCCTGCCGCATCACCACCAGCAGCCGGCCCCGGTAGGCGAAGCGCAGCTCCGCGCCGAGGAAGCGGGCATACTCGCCCGGCTTGCCGAGCAGCTGCGGTATCGCGCCCAGGTCGTTTCTCGACTGGATCACCGCGACGCGCACCGGGTAGCCCTGCTTGGCGGACGCAGCGGCGAGCGCGGTCAACTGCGCGCGCAACGCCGGCGACGGTGCGTTGAACGGCACGAAGGCCGGCTGGGTGAGCAGGTAGTCGCTGGCTGGGTCGCCGTCGCCGCGGGCGATCCCGGCCAGCGCCGCGAAGAGCACGGCGAACGCCGTCGCGACTGCGGCGCCGCGCCTCACCCGAGCACCGTCCGCGCGAGCAGGACGACGATCAACGCGGCAGCCGCGCCGGCAGCGAGCGCAAGCAGGGATGCGGCCAGGCGAACGCGGGCGCTCATCCGGCGGCGTGGTCGACGATGAAGGCGGTGAACGGCGAGCCACCCCTGGGAGTGATGTTGAAGGAGAGCCCCCAGCGCCCAGTCATGACGAGCGCCGGCGCCGAGTGCGAGTAGACACCGGGGCGGATCTCCTTCATCTGGTACTCCTGGTTCTGCATCTGCATGTCCAGCATCTCGAATGTCAGCGTCACGTCGGCGCCGGTGACCGGCTGGCCGTGTCTGCTGATCTGAAGTGCGAACGAGTTCTCCTGGGCGACCTTGTTCGGGTTCACGAGCACGCGAAAGGTGTAGCCGTTCTGCGTGACGGTGGAGGCAACGCGGCTGGGCCCGACCGTCGCCAGCGCCGAGTCGAGCTGCGCCAGCGCCGAGGACGGCGGCACCAGGCTTGAGAGGATGGCGGCCGCCAGCACCGCCGAGCCGGCCAGGATCACCTCGCCGCTGACGGTACGGCGAAGCAGTCTGGCGGCCGGTTCGCCGAGCCCCGGCTGCGCGGTCGCGGCGACCAGCCGGGGCTTGGAGCGGAGCAGGTTGACCGCCCCCAGCAGCATGGCCGCTGCCAGCAGGCCGATCTTGACCAGGATGGCGACCCCGTACGACGTCTGCCAGAGCGCGGCCAGGATCGGGATGTGGATGATGGTCGCGCCCACGCCGGTCGCCAGCAGCACCAGCACCGACGCCAGGGCGACGTTGGAGAACCGGGGAACGCAGACGCCGAGGCCGGCGACGCGACGACCCGCCGGCAGCGTCGCCCAGACGACCAGGAGGCCGACCAGCCCGCCCAGCCAGATCGATCCCGAGATCAGATGGCACCAGTCGAGCAGCAGCGACAGCCCCCGCGGCGCGGTCTGCGCGGCGTGGCCGGCGAGCCCGGGTACGAGCAGCACCGCCGCAGCGCCGACCAGCGCCCCGGTGACCGAGAGGAGCTCCGCGATCGACCGCTGCCGGCGCAGCGGCCGGTCGACCCAGAGCGCCAATGCAGCCGCCGCGACGAAGAGGACGTAGCAGATTTCCATGTCGACGTAGGCGCGCCCGAACGCGGTCACCCGGAACAGCGGCACCAGATCGCCGACCGCGAACGGCGAGCGCAGCGAGTCGATCGATGTGGCGATGTCGAGATAGGTCGGGATCGCGATCACGCCGACCGCCGCCATGACGCAGAAGGCGATCGTCACCGGCCGCAGGTTGGTCTCCTCGACCCGCGCCATCAGCGGCCGGGCGATCAGCATCCGAAACGCGAAGAGGCCGATCGACACCATCACCGACAGGAACATGATCCAGCGTGCTGCGAGCAGGTTGGGAGTGGTCGCGGTCTCGGAGATGTTGGGGATCGCGAATTGCGGCGGCGGGCCGGGCTCCGGGCCGACGGCGAAGGTGTACGCCCCCTGGACGGGATGGCCGTCGACCGAGATCGCGCGCCAGTAGATCAGATACCAGCCCCGCGGAAGGTGCGGCTTCAGCGGGACGAACAGCGTGTCGGGGTTGGAGGGCAAGCGGCTGACCGGGGCGGTGGTCAGCTGGTGCCCGGCGGCGTCAGTGACGGAGATGATGGCGAAGCGCGGCTCGACGGCCTCGTCGTAGGTGAGCGCGACTCTTCGCGGCGAGGCGGCGAGGATCGCGTTTGGCAGCGGCGAGGTGTGCGTCAGGTAGGCGTGCGCCGAGGCGACCGCCGGCATGGCCAGCAGGAGCACCACCGCGGCTGTCAGCGCCGCCCCGCTTCGTGCCCGCAGGCTCATGCCAGCTCGCGCCCTCCGCCGCCGCCTCCGCCCCCGCGCAGGAAGAGGCCGGCAATTGCGATGACCAGCGCCAGCGCGCCCAGCACGATGCCGACGATCGCCAGAACGTCGCTGTTGCCGCCGCCGATCGAGGAGACGGCCTTGATCGTCGGCGCCGGCGCCGCGGAGGACTCGGAGCCGGCCCAGTCGACGATCGAGCTGTCGGAGTATGTCTGCTCCACCTGGAAGGTGTAGGTGCCGGGGCTGGCCGGCTGGCCCAGGAACTGGAACAGGGAATCATCATCGGTGGGAGTGCTGCCGCCGCTCCAGGTCACCTTCTGGACGACCGCGCTATCGCCGGAGCCGGTCTGCTGCACCGACCGCGTCCAGCCCGGTGACGGCACGAAGGAATCGATGCTGAACCCCGTCGGAACGGTCATCACGATCTTGTTCGTGGTCAGGCCCTCCTTCTCGGTCGGGATGGCGAGGCTGTACAGCTGGAGCTCGCCGGAGAGCGAAACGGCGGGGTTGACCCGGGCATGCGCCAGCGCCGAGGGGGCGAGAACGAGGGCGGCGGCGACGACCAGTGCCGCGGTGCCGGCGATACGGGCTGGACGCATGGAGACTCCTCAGTTCGCGGCTTTCAGGGTGTAGGGAGCAGTCAGGATGTGGCCGTCGACCTTGCACTGCAGGAACAGCCTCCAGATGCCGCCCTGGGGCAGCAGGACACCGACCTTGAGCACCCCCGGCGTGGTCGACGTGCCGGACACGGTGGCGCCCCCGATGCTGGTGCAGCCGACCAGGCCGGGCGAGCAGATATGGGTGTGGAAGTAGGCGAGATCGTGCTGGTGGAAGAAGATCGCGTGGCCCAGCGCCCCGTACCAGGGGGTGAAATGCGCCAGCTTGCCGTTCGGGTCGGTGACGGTGACCGGGATCAGCGCCGCCTCGGCCACCCGGAGCCGGGGCACGTGCCCCATCCGGAAGGTGTAACCGTCGTCCTTCACGACCCGCCGAAACGCCCCGATCGGCTGCGGCCGGTAGCGACCGTGCACGTGGATGGCCTGCGTGATCTGGAAGTTGGTGTAGAGCGGCCCGTTGGTGGCCGGGTAGATGTCGACCACGACGTGGTAGGGGCCAGGCGCCGGGAACATCACGCGCTCGCTGATCCGGCCGCCGGGGCCGATCGGCGGGTGGCGGTGGATGATCGTCGAGAGGTCGTCGCGGACGATGATCAGGTGCACCCCGGTGTGCGGGCCGGGGCCGGTCCGGTAGTGCACCAGCGGGGCGCCGGAGGGTTGAACGACGGTGAACTTCACGGTCACCGGCTGACCAGGCTTGACCGGCCCGCTGGGCTCGAACCCCGACAGGTGGTACTGCTTGGCCGGCGGGATGACAGGCAACGAGACGCCCCCCGAGCCGGAGCCGCAGCCGGCCGCCGCGAGCAGCACGAGCGCGAGCATGGGCGCCAGCCGCCGCGTCACACGCCCTCCGGGAAGACGTACCGGGCATGCGGCGGCACGTAGGGCCCGATCTCGACCACGATCTCGTCGTGCCGGCGGAGCGGGATGGCGCCCACCGCTCCCTGCCAACGGCGACCGTTCACATAAGCGCGGACCGGCGCCGCCGAGCGGAATCCGCACAGCCGGTGGGCGTCGAGCGGCTGCCCCCAGATCCGGAAGAGATCGCCCAGGAGCAGCGTGCGCGAGACGGCGATACCCACCGTGCCCGTGGGGTCGAGCGTGGCCAGCGCGTACCGGCAGCGCCCTCCGACGACGGTCCCGGCGGCCATCCGCCGCGGCCGGCCGACCCCGATCCCGGCCGGCAGGAGCAGCGCACGGCCGCGCGCGAAGAGTTCGATGTGCACGCTTCGCCTCGGGCGGTGTCCCGTCGTGCAGTCGAGGCCCGGGACGGCTGCCGGAGGACCCGCGGCGAGTGTGAAGTCCGGGCCGACCCCGATCGGCGTCGGCACCGGCATCGCCTCCCGGCCGCGGTGCGGGCGCGCGTGCGCCACCGCCGCGACGACGGCGGCGATCACGACCGACGCGACGACGAGCCGCGCCAGGCGGTGGACGGTCACGGCCCGACGGCCGTGGGAACGGTTGGTCACGAAAGCTCCTCCGACATGCCCCGAGGGCAGCCTGCTCAACCGGCGGCCGCCCGCAGTCGCGCGGGCGCTCCGGTCAGGGTACGGTCAGGAGCGGACGGGCGGCGCCCGGCCGAGCACCTCGCGGGGGACCGGACGGGGGCGGAGCGGCACGCAGACCGCCGCAGCAGCTGTCGCGGTCGCGGCCAGAGATTCCAGAAACCGCCGGATGGCGCACTCCAGCGAGTGCCCGGCGCGAGCCGCCAGACGCTCCAGACCGGCGATCAGCGCCGCCGCGGCGACGGCCAGCACTGCGTGCAGGGTGAGCGAGCCGGCGGGGCCGGCGCTCGCGTGCAGGCCCAGCGCCAGCAGGCCCAGATGGGCGGCGCCCTGACAGGCCAGCATCGCCAGCAGGAGCACCGCGAACGGCATCCGCTCGACCGGCAGAGGTTGGCCGGCGGCCGCGTCGCCCGCCTGCAGCCGTCGCATGCGCGAGTGCGCGCGCGCAGCCCGGCTGCCGGCAGCGGCGATGGCGGCGGACGCGAGCGCCGCTCCGGCGCCCGCGGCGGCGAGCCAGCGGGCGTCCGTCAGGCCGGCCGGGCCGGCATGTGCGAAGACGGCGGCGACCGCGGAAAGCGCGGCGATCAGCCCAGCTCGAAGCGAGCCCCAACCACTCACGGCCGCAGTATTCCAGACGGGGATTGCGACTCCATGTACCGCTCACTCCTCGTAGCCATCGGTCACGAACTCGCTCAGCAAGTGCGCCGCGCCGCGGACGGCGCGGATGGCGGCAATGTAATCCATGCGCATCGGTCCCACCAGGGAGACCGTCCCCAGGTTGCGGTTGGGCAGACCGTAGTTGGCTGCCACCATGGACAGCGACCGCATGTGCGGCATCGGATTCTCGGCCCCCACGCGAACGTAGAGACGCTGCTGGTCGAGCGCCCCGCGGAGCAGCTCGAGCAGGCCGACGCGCTCCTCCAACACCCGCACCAGGTCGTTGATCTCGCGCGGGTCGGAGAGCTGCATCTCCTCCAACAGGCGGGCCGCGCCGCCGATGTAGAGCGTCTGCTCGGACGCCCCCTGGAGCTCGGTGAACACCGGCCGAAGGACGTCCAGGAACTCCCGCTCGGTCGGCGACAGCCCCGGCTCGTCGATGCGCTGCTGGAGCACCCGACTGCCCACCCCGACCCCGCTCAACTGCTCGTTCAGGAACTCGCCCGCCCACTGGGCGAGCTGGCCATCGACGGCGAAGGGGAACGGGAAAAGCTTCTTGGTGACCCCGCCGTTGGAGGTGATCACAACCACCAGCACCACCCGCGGCTGGAGCAGCAGCACCTCCACGTGACGCACCTCGGCGGTCTCCAGCGGCGGTGCGGAAACCAGTGCGAGCAGCGAGCTCACGTGCGAGAGCATCTCGGTGGTGGTGCGCAGCGCCGTGTCGATCTCGCTGCGCACCGGGCTCAGGTCGACCGGCAGCGCCACCGCGCCCAGCGGCTCGTCCAGCAGTTGCTCGGCGTAGAGCTGGTAGCCGCTGTCGGTGGGGACGCGGCCGGCTGAGGTGTGCGGGTGGCCGAGCAGTCCGAGCGACTCGAGCTCGGCCAGCTCGTAGCGGACGGTCGAGGACGACGCGTCGACGCCCCCCGCCTCCACCAGCGCCTTGGAGCCGACCGGCTGGCCGGTGCTGATGTAGGTGGCCACGACCTGGCGCAGGATCAGCAGCTGGCGTGGGGTGAGATCGCGCGTGCTCATCGCAGGATGGTGGCGACGACCTCGTCGGCCAGGAAGCGGCCGCGCTCGGAGAGCTGCAGCGCATGCCCGTCGTCGACGAGCATGCCCTGGCGACACAGCCGGTCGACGGCGACCGGGTCGAGCAGCGGCCGGGCGCCGTTTACCGGGAGCGGACGATCCAGGCGCAGACCGAGCATCAGCCGCTCCAGCGCCCGCTCGTCGGCGGTCAGCAGCTCGACCTCGGCGGGCGGCTGGCAGCCTGCCTCGACGGCCTCCAGGTAGCGCGGCAGCGAGGGCAGATTGCGCCGCCGCTCCAGCCCGACCGTGGACACGGCGCCGATCCCGACGCCCAGGTAATCGTGGCCCAGCCAGTAGCCCAGGTTGTGCTCGGCGGGCCGGCCGGGGCGGCAGAAGTTCGCCGTCTCGTACCAGCGGAAGCCGGCCCCCCGGAGCGTCTCCACGACCACCTCGTAGTACTCCTCCATCGCCTCCGCCTGGCGAGCGAGTTCGGCGCCGTGGGCATGGGTGAACCGGGTGCCCGGCTTGGCCTCGAGCTCGTAGTAGCTGATGTGCTCGGGCCGCAGCGAGAGCGCGTCCTCGAGGTCGCGGCGCAGATGGTCCGGCGTCTGCCCCGGAACCCCGAACATCAAGTCGAGGTTGAGGTTTTCGACGCCGGCCCGCCGGAGGGTCGCCACAGCCGCCCTGACCGAGGCCGGGTCGGCCCGGCGGTCGAGGACCTCCAGCAGCCGGGGACGGAAGCTCTGGGCGCCCAGGGAGACCCGTGTCACGCCACCATCGACCAGTACTTGAGCCTTTGTGGCGGTGATCGTCTCCGGGTTGCACTCGACCGTGACCTCGGCCGCCGCCGGCAGCGTCGCCAGCAGCCGGGCGAGCAGCTCGTCGGCCAGGAGCGACGGCGTGCCACCGCCGACGAACACCGTGTCGGGGTCGATTGTCTTCGTCCCCAGCTCGGCGATCAGGGCGTCCACGTAGCGTCCATGCAGCGGCTCGTTGCCGGTCACCGTGACGAAGTCGCAGTAGCCGCAGCGGTATCCGCAGAACGGCACGTGCACGTAGAGGTGCCGGGGCGCGGTCACGCAGTACGCTCGCGGTTGATCTCGAGCACCGCCAGGAACGCCTCCTGCGGCACCTCGATGCTTCCCACCTGCTTCATCCGCTTCTTGCCCTTCTTCTGCTTCTCGAGCAGCTTCCGCTTTCGGCTGATGTCACCGCCGTAGCACTTGGCGGTGACGTCCTTGCGCTTCGCCTTGACCGTCTCGCGGGCGATCACGCGCGTCCCGATCGCGGCCTGGATGGCGACCTCGAACATCTGCCGCGGGATCCGCTCGCGCAGCGCCTCGACGAGCGCCCGCCCCTGGGCCTGGGCGTTGTCGCGGTGGGTGATCAGCGACAGCGAGTCGACCAGCTCGCCGGCCAGCAGAACGTCCACCTTGACGACGGCGCCGGGGCGGAATCCGAGCAGCTCGTAGTCGAAGGAGGCGTAGCCACGCGTGCGCGACTTGAGCTGGTCGTAGTAGTCGAGGACGATCTCGGCCAGTGGCAGGTCGTAGACCAGCTGCACCCGCTCCTCGCTCAGGTACTCCATGTGGTGGAACGTGCCGCGGCGCTCCTGGTTCAGCTCCATCACCGCGCCGACGTAGTCCTTGGGAGCGATCAGCGACGCCCGCACGTACGGCTCCTCGGTCTCCACGATCTCGCCCGCCGGCGGCATCTGCGCCGGGTTGTGCACCTCAACCAATGATCCGTCGGCGACGTGCACCTGGTAGGCCACGTTGGGCGCAGTCACCAGCAGGTCGAGCTCGTACTCGCGCTCCAACCGCTCGCGCACGATGTCCATGTGCAGGAGGCCCAGGAAGCCGCAGCGGAACCCGAACCCGAGCGCCCGCGAGCTCTCCGGCTCATAGGCCAGCGCGGCGTCGTTCAGCTTGAGCTTCTCGAGCGCGTCGCGCAGCTCCGGGTACTGGTCGGAGTCGGTGGGGAAGAGGCCCGCGAAGACCATCGGCTTGACCTCCTGGTAGCCGGGCAGCGGCGCCTGCGCGCCGCCGCGGGCAAGGGTCAGCGTGTCGCCGACGCGAAGCTGCGAGACGTCCTTGAGCCCGGTGATGATGTACCCCACCTCACCCGCCGAGAGGTGCTTGGCGGGGCGCCTGCCGGGAGAGAAGAAGCCGAGCTCCTCGACCTCGAAGCGGGTGCCGAGAGCCATCGCCTGCAGGCGCTCGCGCGGGTGGAAGGAGCCATCGACCACCCGCACGAATGCGACGACGCCCCGGTACTGGTCGTACGAGGAGTCGAAGATCAGCGCCCGCGCCGGTGCCTGGGGATCGCCGGAGGGCGGCGGCACGCGGTCGACGACTCCCTGCAGCACCGCCTCGACGCCGGCGCCGGTCTTGGCCGAGATGCGCAGCACGTCCTCGGAGCCGAGCCCGACCAGGTCGCCGACCTCGGCGGCGACGCCGTCCGGGTCGGCCGAGGGCAGGTCGATCTTGTTGACCACGGGGACGATCTCCAGGTCGCCCTCGATCGCCAGGTAGGCATTGGCCAGGGTCTGGGCCTCGATCCCCTGGGCGGCGTCGACCACCAGCAACGCGCCCTCGCAGGCGGCCAGGCTGCGGCTGACCTCGTAGGTGAAGTCGACGTGGCCCGGCGTGTCGATCAGGTTCAGCTCGTAGGTGCGCCCGTCCGCCGCCCGGTACATGACGCGCACCGCCTGGGCCTTGATCGTGATCCCCCGCTCCCGCTCCAGATCCATCGAGTCGAGGACCTGGTCTCGCATCTCGCGCTCGGACACGGTCGACGTCAGCTGCAAAATGCGGTCGGCAAGCGTCGACTTGCCGTGGTCGATGTGGGCGATGATCGAAAAGTTTCGGATCCGCGAGAGCGCCATTACTGAAGCGTACCGGCGGTTACCGCACGGCGAACGCTGCGAACCGCACGTCGCCGGCGCTCAGCGCCGGGACGGCAGGAGGCCCTGGATGACCGCGACGTCCGCCAGCCGGAGCATCCGGCCCGCGGCCAGGTAGACCGCCCCAGCCGCGATGAATGCCGCGCCGAGCGAGATGACCTGGGCGAGGATGGAACGGCCAAGCAGGGTGTCCAGGGGCCACCAGACGGCAACCGCGGCCACCGCGCAGAACGCGGTCGCGATGGCGATCCGACCGGTCTCCCCGGCCACCTCGCGCAGGTGCAGGCTGCCCACCCGGCGGCGCAGCAGCACCGCCAGGGCGACGGCGTTCCAGCTCGTCACGATCGACGTCCCGAGTGCGATCCCGGCCGCGCCCAGCGGCTTGTAGAGAATCAGGTCGAGGACGGCGTTCAGGACCAGGTTGATGCACGCCACCTCGGTCGGCACCCGCGACTCCTGGCGTGCGAAGAACGCCCGCGTGAAGAGCAGCGCGAGGCCGTTGAAGACGAGGCCCAGCGAGAATGCGATCAGCGTGTTGGCGACGTTCACGGTGGCGGACGGCGTGAACTGGCCGTGCTGGAAGAGGAGGCGCACGATCGGCCGTGATAGCACCACCGAGAGGGCGGCCGCGGGCAGGAGCAGGAACACGATGGTGCGCGACCCCTCGGAGATCCTGCGGACGTAGCCGGGCGTGTCGCGAAGCGCCGCAAGCCGCGAGATCTCGGGGAAGAGGACGGCCGAGACGGCGACACTGAAGAGCCCCTGCGGCAGCATGAAGAGGCGGAATGCGTAGTTCAGGTCGGGCACCACGTTGGAGCTGCCCAGCGAACCGACCGCCAGGTCGATCGTCAGGTTCAGGTTGATCAACCCGAGGCCGATCGTCACCGGCACCATCAGGCGCAGGATGCGCCTGACGTCCGGGTTGTCCCAGGCCAGGGTGAAGACCAGCCCATGCCGCGGCGCGCGGCCGCGTAGCAGGGGCAGCGGGATCAGAAACTGGACGACCGTTGCCACCAGAACCCCCCAGGCGTAGGCATCGACGCTGTGCGGCTCGGCGAGCAGGAAGCCGACGATCACCAGGTTCCAGACGACCGGGGCGAAGGCCGGCAGCCCGAACACGTGGTAGGAGTTGAGGATCCCCGTGACGACGCCCGTCAGGCCGAGGATGACGACGATCGGGAACATGATCTGGGAGAGCGTCACCACCAGATCGGAGTTGATCGACGAACCCGGCACGAAGATCGGCATGAGCACGGGAGCGATCAGGATCATGAGCGCCGAGAGGCCGCCGAGGATGATCGCCGTCATCCACAGGACGATGCTCGCCACGCGCCAGGCGGCAGCGTCGCCCTTGGTCGCCCGCAGCTCGACGAAGACCGGCACGAAAGCAGCGCTGATGGCGCTGTCGGCGAACAGCGAGCGAACCAGGTTGGGGATGTTGAAGGCGATCAGGAAGGCGCCCAGGGCCGGGCTCGTCCCGAACATCCGGGCGGCCACGATCTCGCGCACCAGGCCGACAACCCGGGAGATGAACGTCGCCCCGCCGAAGGCTGCGGTGGAGACGGCCAGCCTCCGGGTGTTGGGTGGGCCGTCCATCCGTCGCGGGAGTCTACAGAGCGCCTTTGCTATCATCCCCGCGCTCGCAGCTGCGAGCATCGTTTTTGTATGCAGTCGAAAGGATCCGGGTGGCGAACTCAAAGCAGCAGGCGAAGCGGGTGCGCACCGCCGCGCGCCAGCGCCTGCAGAACCTCCGCTACCGGTCACAGATCAAGACGCTCTTCCGGCGCCTGGAGAGCGATGTCGAGTCCGGCGACAGCGAGCAGGTGACCGCCACCCACCGCCGCCTGGAGGCACTGGTCGATCGCGCCGCCGCCCGAAACGCGATCCATCGCAACGCCGCCTCCCGCCGCAAGTCGCAGGCGGCGCGGATCGTCAGCCGCTCCGCGTAGCGGTTCCTCTCCGCAGCACCAGGCCGAGCAGGATGAGCACGATTCCGGCCGCCTGGCCGAGTGCGAACAGGGTGTAGCTGCCAAGCCGCGTGGCGCCCGAGGCGAGTGCCACCACGAGCACGCCGACCGCCACCAGGAGCGGTCGCAGGTCGCGCCGGCGGCGCGCCGAGAGCAGCGACCCGGCGAGCAGGACGATCGTGCCCACCGAGTTGAGGGCGATCGCCAGCACCGCCGGCCAGGTGCCCACAAGGGCGTCGTTCGGCGGCGCGGCACCGGCACTGTCGAGCGTGTCGCGGTCAACCTGCGCGGCCAGCACCGCCGCGGCCGCGGCGAACGTGATGAAGAGCATGGTCGCTGCAGCCATCCGGGTCACCCGGCGGCCGGGAAGGACGAGCAGCAGCTCGCCGACGGCCAGATACGGCACCACCAGGATGCCTCCGGCCAGGTAGTAGACACGGAAGGCGGCGGGCGTCCAGCCGCGGGCGGCGCCGTACCAGAGCGCGGCCGCGGCGACGGTGAAGAGCGCGAACCCGATCGTCCACGCGACCAGCGGCGCCCGGCGCCGGCTGTTCAGGCAACGACGAGCGCAGATGCCGGTGCAGACGGCCGCCACCACCGTCGCGGCCGCCGCGGCGAGCGTCTCGCCGCTCACCGGCCGCGGGCGATCTCCGCCAGCGCCAGCTCGAGCTCGAAGCGGGGATCCAGGCGCGATCCGCCCTTGACGGCGATGTCCACCTCGGCCAGCCGGATGACCGCCGCGCCCAGCTCGCCGCGGCCGAATCGCTGCGCCTGGTCGACCAGCTTGCGGGCCGGATACGGCTTCAGCCGCAGGGCTTTGGCGACCTCGTCCTGGCCTGCCCCCGACTCCACCATCGCCGCCGCTCGGCAGACCTTGCGGACGTGGCCCGCCAGCACCGCGACCACCCGCGAGACCTCATCCGGCCGTTCGATGTCGGCAACCGCGAGCGCGATCATGGCCGGCGCATCGCCGCGGCCCCAGGCGTCGGTGATCTCCCACGGCTTCACGTCGACCGACGCCGGGACGAGCCGTGCCACGTCCTCCTCGTCGGGTGCGCTGTCGCGGCCGAAGGTGGCCAGCTTCTCGACCTCCAGCGCCAGATCGCCCATGTCCTCGCCGGCCAGCTCGACGACCCGCCGGGCGACCGGCTGGGGGCAGCGGACGCCGAGCTCGGAGAACCGCTTGACGACCCACTCGGCCGCCCGCTTTCGGTCGGGGGCGTCGAAGAAGCGGACGTCGCCAACGGCCTCGACCGCTTGCACGAGGGGCTCCCCGGGGTCGAACCCGGCACCCCCGAAGATGGCGAGACATGTTCCCGGAGCGGGGTCGGTCAGATAGCCGGCGATCGCCTGCCGACGCTCAGGCTGGAGCTCCTCGGCGTTTCGCACCAGGACAAGGCGCGGGCCGCCCAGCAGGTCGAGGGCGTTGCAGGCGGCCACGACATCGCCGTCGGTCTCGCCGCCGACCGCGATCTGCTCGACCGACTCCTCCGGGAACCGCGCCCGCAG
>DASUHT010000072.1:0-10030 GCA_036273335.1 Gaiellales bacterium
CCGACACGACACCGGCAAGCGCCCGCACGTGCCGGTCGAACCCGGGGTAGGCGGCGGCATCGCGGGCCGAGACATCCTCAAGGCCCGCGGCCGTCCGCTCGGCGTCCGCCCAGAAGACGATGGGCGGGCCGTCGTCTCGAAGCGCGGCCATCCGCACCGCCGGCCGCTGGAACTCCAGGCCGTGCCGCTCCAGCTCGAGGTCGGCCGCCACCTGCGGGTGCAGGCGGCCGATGTTGTCGACCACGCCGTCGAGGATTCCGCCCGGCCGATGCCGCCGCTCCACCACCAGCACGTCGCGGCCCGCCCGTGCCAGGTAGGTCGCCGCCACCAGGCCGTTGTGGCCCGCGCCGGCGACGACGACCTCGCGGCGGCTCACCGGCCGACCACCCGGCGGACGCCGGTGCGCCGGCTCTTCAGGAGCTCCAGGGCGGCGATCCGGCCCGGCGCCCCCATCAGGCCGCCCCCCGGATGGGTCGCTGATCCACACATCCAGAGGTCGTCGACCGGCGTCCGGTAGCGCGCCCATCCCGGCACCGGGCGGTTGAAGAAGAGCTGCTCGAGCGACAGCTCCCCCTGGAAGATGTTGCCCTCGGTGAGGCCGATCCGGCGCTCGATGTCGAGCGGCGTCAGCACCTGCCGGTCGATGATCAGCTCGTGGATGTTGGGGGCGCGCTCGGCGATGGTGGCGATCACCGTGTCCCCGAATCGCTCCCGGGCCGCGTCGTCCCACTCGCCGTCGGCGAGGTGGTACGGGGCGTACTGGACGAAGCAGCTCATGACGTGCTTGCCGGGGGGTGCCATCGCCGGGTCGACCAGCGTCGGGATGATCATGTCGATGTACGGGCGCTGGGACGGCCGGCCGTACTTCGCGTCGTCGTAGGCCCGCTCCATGTAGTCCACCGACGGCGAGAAGCTGATTGCCCCGCGCAGGTGCTCGCCGGGGCCGGGCAGGCAGGTGAAGTCGGGCAGGCCGTCCAGCGCTAGGTTGACCTTGCCGGACGATCCGCGGAACTTGTACCTGCGCACCTCCGTCTCGAAATCCGGGTCGAGCGTGCCCGGCTCGAGCAGGTCGATCAGGGTCACACGGGCGTCGGCGCTGGAGAGGACGACGCCGGCCGTCAACTGCTCGCCCGACTCCAGCGTGACGCCCGCCGCCCTTCCGCCATGGACGTCGATGCGGGCCACCGGAGCCTCGGTGCGGATCTCCGCCCCCTGCGCGCGGGCCGCCGAGGCGATCGCCAGGCTGACGCCGCCGGTTCCGCCGCGCGGGATCCCCCAGGCGCGGAAGGCGCCGTCGATCTCTCCCATGTAGTGGTGCAGCAACACGTAGGCTGTGCCCGGCGAGCGCACGCCCTGGAAGGTGCCGATGATCCCCGACGCCGACATGGTCGCCTTCAGCGGGTCGGTCTCGAACCACTGGTCGAGGAAATCCGCCGCGCTCATGGTCATCAGCTGGATGAACGTGTCCTTGAGCCGCCGGGGGAGACCCGCGAAGCTGCGTGCGAGGCCGGCCAACGGCAGCCACTCGAGCGGGTTGGGACGCCCCTGGTCGGGCGGGACGGTAGACAGAATCGGCTTGATGAAGCGAGCCATCTGCACCATCAGCCGGCTGTACTCCTCGTACGCCTCGGCGTCCGAACGCGACCAGCGGCGGAGCTCGCGGACGGTGCGGCCGTGGTCGTTGACGCGCCACAGGTAGTCGTCGTCGAGCGGCGTCAGCGTCCCGTCCAGGGGGAGGATCTCGAGGCCGTGCCGGGGCAGCTCCAGCTCGCGCACGATCTCCGGCCGAAGCAACGAGACGACGTACGACGCGACGCTGAATCGAAAGCCGGGGACGATCTCCTCGGTGACCGCGGCGCCGCCCAGCACGTGCCGGCGCTCGAGCACGACCGTGCGCATGCCGGCGCGCGCCAGATAGGCGGCCGTGACGAGCCCGTTGTGGCCGCCGCCAATCACGATCGCGTCGTAATGCTCCGCCATGGAGGCGCCATGCTAGATGCTTGGGATAACGTCCGCAGCCAGCATGAGCGTCGGCACCCCGTTCCACGAGCGCACCTCAGCGCTCAACCGCAAGCTCGCCTGGGGCGATTGGGCCGGCTATCACGCGGCCGCCTGCTACGCCGACTTCCACGACATCGAGTACAACGCGGTCCGCCAGGCGGCTGCGGTGTTCGACGTCTCGCCGCTCTGCAAGTACCTGATCTCGGGGCCGGACGCCGTCCGCCTCGCCGACCGGGTGATCACCCGCGACGCCACCCGGCTGCAGCCCGGCCAGGTGATGTACACGCCGTGGTGCGACGAGCGGGGGAAGGTGATCGACGACGGCACGATCGCTCGCCTGGACGACGACCGGCTGCGCTGGACGGCGGCCGACCCGCAGTATCGCTGGCTCCGGATGAACAGCGCCGGCCTGGACGTGGAGATCGAGGACGTAACCGAGACCGTCGCCGCACTGGCCCTGCAGGGGCCGCGGGCACGGGCGGTGCTGGAGGCCGCGACCGGCGAGGGGTGGGAGGACGTCGCCTACTTCCGGCGCCGCCGCTCGTCGCTCGCCGGGGTCGAGATCGACGTCTCGAGAACCGGCTACACGGGCGACCTGGGCTACGAGCTGTGGATCCCGGCGACGGCCGCCGAGGCGGCCTGGGACGCGCTGTTCGCGGCCGGCGCCGGCCACGGCATCCGGCCGGCCGGCATCCGCGCTCTCGACCTGGTGCGGGTGGAGGCGGGGCTGATCCTGCTCGAGGTCGACTACACGAGCGTCCGCCACGCGATGACCGCCGATCACGAGTACTCCCCGGACGAGATCGGGCTCGGCCGTCTGGTCAACCTGGAGGCGGGCGACTTCGTCGGCCGGCGGGCGCTGCGCCGCGAGCGCGACTCCGGTGGGCCGCGCCGCCGGCTGGTCGGGATCGAGGTGGACTGGAACGGGATCGAGCGCGAGTTCTCGCGCCACGACCTGCCGCCGGGCCTGGACGCGACGGTCGACCGCAGCCCGATTCCGCTCTACTCACGGCGCGGCCAGGCCGGGCGAGCGACCAGCACCTGCTGGTCGCCGACGCTCAAGAAGATGATCGCGCTGGCGTCGGTCGACCGGCGCTACGAGGAGCCGGGCACCCGCCTGCAGCTGGAGTGGTCGGTCGAGGGTTCGCGCGGCCGCGTCGGGGCGACGGTCGTCCCGCTGCCCTTCCTCGACCTCGATCGCCGGCGGGACTAGCTCGCCGCCGCCTTGCGCCGGCGATAGGCGCGCACCTTCTCCCGACTGCCGCAGTCGTCCATCGAGCACCAGACGCCGGAGTGGTTGCGCGAGCGGTCGTAAAACGCCCAGCGGCAGGTCTCGGCGCGGCAGGCCTTGAGGTTCGACCAGGTGCCGTCGGCCTGGCTGCACAGCATGGCATCCGAGAGCGCGGCCAGGAAGGCATCGAGGCCGGGCGCGGCGACTAGTCGCACGGCGCCGTCCTGGAAGCGGATCCGAAGCTCCGTCCCGGAGAGCGCCCGATCGAGCTCGCCGGCGTCCTGTGGGCCGGCCGGATGGCCGTTGTTCTCCTCGAGGAGCCCGCGCAACCCCTCCCGGACGATCCGGGCCCGCTCCACGTCAGCCTCGGTCGACCGCGCGCCTGGGAACCCCTGGCCGGCGAGCCAGGCATCAAGCTCCTCGGGAGTCGCGATGGCGTCCTGGTCGCCGTCAGGCGACAGCTCGACGCTGTTCACGAATTCCTCGACGAGATCGAGTGGTGCGGGTGCAAGATTTCGGTCGGCCACCCCGTCATGATACCAGTAAAGAAGTTTGACAGGTAACGACACCATCGTTAGGATTTTGGTGGTGACAGGGAGAGGGAGGCGAGATGCATCCGATCATGGGACTCGAGATCAGCCGCCAGCGCGACATCGAGCGGCGCCGCGAGGCCATGGGACACCGAATGGCGATCGACGCGGTTGAGCAGTCGGAGCGCTCGGCACCGCGGCTGGCGGGCCGGACGGTCGGCCTGGGCATTGCCGCGGTGGTCGCCGCGGTGGCGATCCCGGTCGCCGGATTCTGGATGGTGGCTGTGGCGACCGGGTTGCTGGCGGTGATCAGCGGCGCCGGCCTGTTCGCCCAGAGGGAGCGGCGCCGGGCGGCGCTCGACCGGCTGGTCGAGCTGGAGCCGCTGGCTCCGCCGCCCGCCCGGATCGCCGATGCGGTCGGTCGGCACCGGGCGCACCTGGTCGCGGTCCGGAACCGCTGCGCGCTGGCCCGCGCTGTCCGCTCCAGCGTGGGTGACGGCCGGGTCGCCCGCCTGGGATCACCGGGGGCGCGCGCCCTGGCGCGGGAGCCCGAGCTGGCCCGCCGCGTTGCCGGGCGACTCGAGGCCGACGGCGAGGGGCACATTCTGGCGATCGCGGTCGAGCGTCTGCTGCGCACGGGTGGCGACAGCGACGTCGCGCTTGACCGGGTGCGGCGGCTGGTTGCCTAGAGGGTCGGCCCGGCTAGCGGGTCGCGGCAGCGCTGCCGACGGCCGAGAGCGCCTCGGTGATCGTGTCGGCGATGCGGCTGATCTGCGGCTCGGTGATGACGAACGGGGGCGAGAGCTGGAGCGCCCGGCCGGCCAGCCCCCGCGTCAGCACTCCGCGCTCGCGGCATGCCGCGACGACCCGCTCCGTGATGCCGGGATCGGCCGCACGCAGCTCCGGGTCGATCTCGACCGCGGCCAGCAGGCCGAGGCCGGCCCGTACCTCGGCCACCATCGGGTGATCGGCCAGCGGCGCCAGCGTGTCGGCGAGCACGCCCTCCAGCAGCCGCACCTGGCCGAGCAGGTCCTCGCGCTCGATCAGGTCGAGGTTGGCAAGCCCGGCGGCACATGCGGTGGGGTGGCCGGAGTAGGTGAAGCCGTGCCGGAAGATCGGCCCGCCCGGAGTTGTCCAGAACGGCTCGGCCACCCTTGCCGAGGCGATGACCGCTCCCAGCGGCAGGTAGCCGGAGGTGATCAGCTTGGCCGAGGTGATCAGGTCGGGCTGGATGTCCAGTCGCTGGCACCCGAACCAGGTACCGAGCCGGCCAAAGCCGGTGACCACCTCGTCGGCGATCAGCAGCACGTCGTGGGCCGCGCAGATGCGCTGCACCGCCTCCCAGTAGCCGGGCGGTGGGTGGAGGATGCCGCCGGCGCCGATGACGGGCTCGCCGATGAACGCGGCGACGTCGTCCGCCCGCTCGGCCAGCAGCGCGTCGAGCGCCTGCGGGTCGTCGTAGGGGACCACCTCGACGTCCGGGATCATGATCCCGAACCCCTCCCGGTTGGACGGGATGCCGGCCAGGCTGGTGCCGTACGCGTTCATCCCGTGGTAGGCGTGCTGGCGGTGCACGATCACTCGCTTGCCGGGCTGGTCGAGGGCGTGCCAGTAGCGGCGCGCGAGCTTGGCGGCGGTGTCCACCGACTCCGACCCGCCGGAGGTGAAGAAGACGCGACTGTCGGGCATCGGCGAGATCGCCGCCACCCGTTCGGCCAGTTTGAGCGCCGGCCGGTTGGCGAGCCGGTCGAAGGTGTCGTAGGCCGCCAGGGTGCGGATCTGCTCGGCGACCGCATCGGCGATCTCCGCCCTGCCGTGGCCGATCCCGCAGTACCAGAGACCGGCCCGGCCGTCGACGTACTCGTTGCCCTTGTCGTCCCAGACGAGGGCGCCGCGGCCGCGCACGATGACCACCTCGTCGTCCTTGACGGCCGCCATGTCGGCGAACGGATGCCAGAGCCGCGTCACCGGTCGGAGAATACCGCGGCCGCCTCGACGAGCGCCGCGAACATGCCCGCGCCGTGCCCGTCAGGATCGGCGTCCGGATGCCAGAGGACGCCGACACAGAAGGGCATGTCGGGGTCCTCCACCGCCTCGATCACGCCGTCCTCGGCGTGCGCGGTGACGACGAGCCCGTCTCCTACCTGGTCCACGCCCTGGTGGTGGTGGGAATGCACCGAGAGCCGCTCGCCAAGCGCCCGGGCGACGACGCTGCCAGGCGCGGTGACGACGTGGTGGACGCCGAAGGTGGCGTCGTCGGCGCGGTGCGGGGTGACGTCGATCGAGTCGGCCAGGTGCTGGTCAAGGGTGCCGCCGCGGGCCACGTTCAGGAGCTGCATGCCGCGGCAGATGCCGAGCACGGGCATCCGCCGGGCCAGAGCTCGACGGAGCAGCGCCACCTCGACCGAGTCGCGCAGGTCGTGGCGGGGCCCGGTGGCCGGATGTCGCTCCGCCTCGTAGAGCTCCGGCGCGACGTCGTTGCCGCCGACCACCACCAGGCCGTCCAGCAGCTCGAGCACGTCGTCCGGGTCGGTCGCCCAGTGGGGGTCCGCCGGCAGGACGAGCGGCCGACCTCCCGCCAGCCTCACACCGTCCACATAGCCCTGACCGACCAGCACCGCGTCGAGTGCCCAGTGCGCCATCGCCGCGTGCGACCAGTAGCTGGTGAGGCCGATCGTCGGACGGCTGCTCATGGGCATGCGAGGCGGGGCCCGGCCGGACGGCCGGACCCCGCCCAGTGCGAGAGGTCAGTCGCCGGTCGCCGGCTCCAGACCGGGTGTCTCCAGCGGGACGGCCACCTCGCGCCGCCGAACATCGGCGCCGAGTGCGTATCCGACGATGGCGAAGACCACGATCACTGCCAGCGTGCCCAGCGTGAACGTCTCGAACCGGGCCCGGCTGACGCCCCAGTTGTCCTGCATGCTGTAGTGCAGGCCGAGGATGTAGTGGTCGATCGTGCCCGGGAAGACCGCCGCCCACGATCCGAGCGCCACCCAGAACGTCGTCACGGCGGCGCATATCCACATTCCCCACTCGCCGCCCGGTACGCGGTACGGACGGTCGACGTGTCCGTGCTTGCGTCGCAGCATGACGCCGGCCGGGAAGATGAACAGGTACGAGATCAGGGTCGTGGTGATCGAGATGTACAGCACCACCGTGAACGTCGCCGCGTTGCTGCCGGTCGAGAACTGCTCGGCCGCGAACATGAAGATCGTCGCCGCGACGCCGGACATCACATTCACCCGTACCGGCGTCCCCAGGTTGGCGTTGAAGCGGCCGAACCAGGGCATGAAGGCGCCGTCGTAGGCGGCGACCGCCTGGATCCGGTCGGAGCCGATCATCCACACCGCGCCCGAGGTGACCAGTGCCAGGACGAACAGCAGGCCGAACACGTCGCCGAGGAAGTTGGCCGCGCCGCCGTAGACGCTGAACGTGGTCTGGATCGCCGACGCGAAGCCGTCGATGCCGCTGATCTTGTTCAGCGGCAGCACGGCGAAGATGCCGAAGATCGGGATCGCGTAGCAGATGACGGTCAGAACCCCGCTGCGGACGATCGACACCGGCACGTCGCGCTGGGGGTTCCGCATCTCCTCGGCGGCGCCGTTCTGGAGCTCGAAGCCGACGTAGTTGAAGAGCAGGACAGCCACGGCGATCATGAACCCGGCCGACGACGGCTTGAAGTCGCCCGCGGAGTAGCCGTGCACACCGTGCTTGATCCCGTAGATCACCACGGTCAGCGAGAAGAACGCGACGAGGATGAATCGGGCGATGGCGCCGGCGTTGGGGATCCACTTGCCCTGGCGCAGGGCCATGATGGCGACGGTGATGCTGATCCAGATGAAGACTACCTTGAACAGGTAGTCGCCGAACGTCTGGGTGCCGATCGGGTGCAGCAGCGTGCTCCAGGCGGCGGTGGCGACGAAGGCCAGGGAGCCGCCGACCCAGAGCGGGTTGGTGACCCAGTAGAGGACGGCGCCGATCCCGGCCGTCAACCGGCCGAAGGAGAGCTTCATCCACTCGTAGGGTCCGCCCTCCTGGCGGAATGTGCTGCCCAGCTCCGCCATCAGGAGCGCGTAGGGAAAGAGGAACAGAACGGCGAGGACGAGCAGCCAGGTGAACGCCTCGGCGCCGTAGCCGGCGACCGTGCCCAGCGTGTCCACGCCGACCAGCGCGCAGACGCTGAACAGGATCATGTCCATTCGGCGCAGGCTCTTGACGAGCTTGGCCTTCTCCTCCAGGGCCATCGTGGTCGTGCGTTCGACCTCAGATCCAGATGCTGACATGAATCCCTCCGGGGATAGGGAAGATGGGATCGCCGGTGCGGCGACGATGGATTCGAGAAGTATGGTGGATTTCCCCCAGGAAGTGTAGGTCCCGGAGCACGAAATTTTCCAGCCGGTGAACGCCGCGCGACCGGCCTTTGCGGGATTCAGGGACGCGGAGCGGCGGGTATAACAGGCGCGTGACGGAAGCCGCCGGTTCACGTATGTCCGCCGCCCGCCACCGCTGGCAGGTGCTGTGGGCCGCCGTCGGCGTCGCCCGCCAGCATCAGATCACCCGGCTGGCCCAGGCGATCGCCTTCAATGCCTTCCTGACGATCCCCTCGGCGATGCTGGCGGCCCTGGGCGTCTTCACGCTCGTCTCCCAACCGCAGGACGTCTCGCACACGGTGGAGCGGCTGAGCGGGATCGTCCCCGACACGGTGATTCAACTCATGAACTCCAGCATTCAGCGGGTGGCCACCTCGCAATCCCAGAGCCTCGCCCTGGCGCTCGTCGGCGGCGCGATCGCGGTCTGGTCGATGATGGGGGCGATGTCGTCGGTCATGTGGGCGATCAACATCGCCTACGACCGCGAGGAGACCCGCGGATTCCTGCGGTCGAAGCTGACCGCGCTGGCGATGGCCGTGTGCGCGGTCGTCGCCTTCGCGCTGGTGGTGGTAGGGGTGGTGCTGGAGCCGGTGATCTCGAGCTGGCTCGACGATCATCTGGGCCGGCCGCCAGGGCTCGACTGGCTCTGGCTGGCGGCCGAGTGGGCGGTGCTGGTACTCGGCCTCCTGGTCACGTTCGAGGCCATCCTCTACCTGGGCCCGTCCGGAGAGCGGCCGCCGCTGCGGCTGGTGACGATGGGCTCGGTGGTGGCGATCGTGATCTGGCTCGCCGCATCGATCGGCTTCGCCTTCTACACGGCCAACCTCGGGTCCTACAACAAGGCCTGGGGATCGCTGGCCGGCGTCATCATCACGCTCACCTGGCTCTGGCTGACCAGCCTGGCGCTGGTGCTGGGCGCCGAGGTGAACGCTGCCATCGGACGAAGCCGGGAGGACGCGGCGGGCTGAGGCGACGGCGCCGGGAGGAGGAGCACGAGGGCGGCGGCGAGCGCAGCGCCGAGCAGGTCCATGGCCAGGTCGCCGATCGTGTCGTTGTAGGCGGAGAGGCCGGTCGTCTGGGTGTGGCTGAAGAGGACGAACTCGACCAGCTCGATGCCCACGCCGATGACGAGGCCGCCGGCGACCGCCACCCCGGCGAGCGCCAGCCGGCCGCTCACCCGGCCGCGCAGGAGGGCCGCCGCAAAGGCCGCCGAGAAGGCGACGCCGACCAGATGGGCCGCGTCGTCGTAGTGGTCGACATGCCCATAGAGGTGGAGGCTGTTGCCAACCACGTCGAAGGCGACCGGCATCATCAGGAACCAGTCGGCGAGGAGCGGATAGCCTGGACGCCCGCGGACGAGGGTGACGGCGGGCAGGAGGAGCACGGCCGCGGTGTAGACGGCGATCCGCCCGGTCATCGCCTCGCCGGCAAACTCGTGCAGCGACGAGACGGCGAGGGAAGCCACCGTGGTGGCGAGGATGACGGCCTTGAGCGCCGCCAGGCCGGCGATGGCAACGCGGTGAGCGGGGCGGGATCCGGCGGCGATCATGACCCAACGGTATGGACGACGGGTGCCGCTCGCGTCAGGGGATCCCCTCGTGAGAATCCGGGGTCAGACCCCGGATTCTCACGCTCGCAGTCGGCGGTAGGCGGTCGCGGGGCTGATCCGCAGGTAGGCGGCGATCTCCGCGACGGTGTAGCCGTACTCGCGGGCGGCCCGCATGCTCTCGCGGCCGGCGCTGGTCAGGACGGCGGCCAGGGCTGGCCGCTGGTTGTGGCGGACGGGCGGCGGCGTCGCATCGATGAGGCCCGGAGCCGGTCGCGGGCGCAATGATCATCGTCGCCGAACCAGCGAAGCGTCCAGTCGACGGTCAGGAACCGCGCCGCGGGCGCCACGC
>DASUHT010000073.1:0-22878 GCA_036273335.1 Gaiellales bacterium
AGGAGTCGGCCGCCCAGCTCGAGGCGGCCCTGCGAAACGTGCTCGGGGAGCTGCAGCTGGTCGTCCGCGATTTCCTGCCCATGGTCGATCGGGTGGAGCGGATGATCGACCTCGCCTCCGCCGCCGGTGCCCGATACTCGACCGACGAGATCCACGAGTCGGTCGAGTTCCTGCAGTGGCTGACCGACGACAGCTTCATCTACCTCGGCTACCGCGAGTACGAGATCACCGGCGAGGGGGACGACGCCGTGGTCGACGTTGTCCCGGATTCGGGACTGGGGATCCTCTCCGACCCGACCATCTCGTCGTTTGCCGGGGGCGTCCGGCTCGGCGACATGCGGCCCGCCCTGCGCCGTCGGATCGAGGAGGGGCGGCTGGTCTCGATCACCAAGACGAGCGGCGAGACGACGATCCACCGGCCGGGCAAGATGGATTACATCGGCGTCCGTGTGATCCGCGAAGACGGCAGCGTCGGCGGCGAGGCGAGGCTGCTCGGCCTGTTCACCACCAAGACCTACTCCGAGTCGGCGCGGCACATCCCGATTGTTCGCGGCAAGCTGAACGCGATCACTCAGTGGGAGGACCTGATCCCCGGCTCGCACGACTACAAGGCGGTGGTCGCGCTCTTCGACGGCCTGCCCAAGGACGAGCTGTTCTCGGCGTCGGCCCAGGAGCTGCGGGCCGAGATCATGGGCCTGCACAGCCTCCAGGGGCGGCAGGCGGTGCGCCTGTTCGTGCGCGAGGACAGCGGCGGCCGCTCGGTGTCGGCGCTGGTCGCGCTGCCCCCCGATCGCGTCTCCAACGACCTGCGGCTGCGCCTGGAGCAGCTCCTGATGACTCGCCTGCGCGGCCTCTCGGTCGACCACCACCTGTCCGCGGACAGCGATCCGGCCTGGTACCAGTTCATCGTCCATGTCCCCGAGGGCGAGATCCCGGATTTCGACGCCGCCGCCCTGGAGGCGGAGGTGGTGGACGCCGCCCGCGCCTGGGACGACCGCCTCGCCGATGCGCTGGGCAAGGAGTTCGGTGCGCGCGAGGGCCGGGAGCTGGCGCGCCGCTACAGCTCCCGCTTCCCCGGCTACTACAAGAGCGCCCAGGCGACCTACCAGGCGGTGTTCGACATTCGCCATATGGAGCAGCTGGGGCCGGAGCAGCCGATCGTGGTCGGCCTCCAGAACGAGCGCGATGTCGGCGAGCCGTTGACTCGCCTGAAGCTCTACAAGACCGGCGGCAAGGCGCCGCTGACCGACCTGCTGCCGCTGCTCGAGCAGCTTGGCCTGACCGTCGTCGAGGAGGTGCCGACTCGGCTCCAGGGCGGCGTCGGCGACGGCGGCCGGTACATCCACGACTTCGGCGTGCTGGGGCCGGACGGCCTGCCGCTGGAGCTCGACCAGCTGGAGCATCTGGTTGCCGACACGGTTGTCGCCGTCTGGAACGGCCGCGCCGGCTCGGACTGGCTGAACCGGTTGGTGATCGCCGGCGGCCTGGCCTGGCGGCAGGTGACGATCCTGCGCGCCTACCGGGAGTACCGGCAGCTGCTCGGTGCCCAGTTCACCAGCCGCTACCAGAACGACTGTCTGGTCCGCAACCACGGCATAGCCCGCCTGCTTGTGGAGCTCTTCGAGTGCCGGTTCGAGCCCACCCAGGACGATCAGGACGAGCGCGCGGCCGAGCTCGAGGCGCAGATCCTCCAGCAGCTGGACGGCGTCTCCAGCCTGGACGACGATCGCATCCTGCGCGGCTACCTGGGCCTGATCCAGGCCACCGTGCGGACGAACGCCTTCCGCCGCGGCGAAGGCGACCAGTTCGCCTTCAAGTTCCGCTGCGCCGACGTGCCGGGGATGCCCCAGCCGGTGCCGATGTGGGAGATCTTCGTCTACTCGACGGCGATGGCCGGCGTGCACCTGCGCGGGGGGATGGTCGCCCGTGGCGGCATCCGGTGGTCAGACCGGCTCGAGGACTACCGCACCGAGATCCTCGGCCTGATGAAGGCGCAGATGGTGAAGAACGCGGTCATCGTGCCGGTCGGCGCCAAGGGCGGCTTCATCGTCAAGAACCCGCCGGTCGACCGGGGCGAGCTCCTGGAGGAGGAGCGGCGCCAGTACGTGACCCTGATGCGCGGCCTGCTCGACCTGACCGACAACATCGTGGGCGGCGAGATTCGCCATCCGCCCGACGTCCGGGTGCTCGACGGCGACGACGCGTACCTGGTGGTGGCGGCCGACAAGGGCACCGCCCACCTCTCCGACACCGCCAACGAGGTGAGCGCCGAGTATGGCTTCTGGCTGGGCGACGCGTTCGCCTCCGGCGGGTCGGCGGGATACGACCACAAGGCTCTGGCGATCACCGCCAAGGGCGCCTGGGAGAGCGTCAAGCGGCACTTCCGGGAGATGGGCCGGGACGTCATGTCGCAGCCCTTCACGGCGGTCGGGATCGGCGACATGTCGGGCGACGTCTTCGGCAACGGCATGCTGCTCTCACCGCACGAACGGCTGGTCGCCGCCTTCGACCACCGGCACATCTTCGTCGATCCCAACCCGGACGCCGCGTCCTCGTTCGCCGAGCGGCGGCGGCTGTTCGAGAAAGCCGGCAGCTCCTGGGACGACTAC
This sequence comes from Gaiellales bacterium, assembly GCA_036273335.1. Classification (GTDB taxonomy): domain Bacteria; phylum Actinomycetota; class Thermoleophilia; order Gaiellales; family JAICJC01; genus DASUHT01. The sequence continues at coordinate 2,610 of DASUHT010000073.1, forward strand.
GACCGGTCGCTGATCTCGGACGGCGGCGGCGTCTGGCCACGCACCGCGAAGGCGATCCCGCTGGCGCCGCAGGCGCGGGTCGCGCTGGGCACGGAGGCCGAGAAGCTGACCCCCACCGAGTTCATCCAGACGGTCCTGCGGGCGCCGGTCGACCTGCTCTGGAACGGCGGCATCGGCACCTATGTCAAGGCCGCCGGCGAGAGTCAGGGAGACGTCGGCGATCGGGCCAACGACGCCGTGCGGGTGGACGGCAGCGACCTGCGGGCGGCGGTCGTCGGGGAGGGCGGCAACCTCGGCTTTACACAGCTCGGCCGGATCGAGTACGCGGCCGGGGGCGGGCGCATCAATACCGACGCGATCGACAACTCGGCCGGAGTCGATTGCTCCGACCACGAGGTGAACCTGAAGATCCTGCTGGCGCTGGCGGTCGAGCGCGGCGAGCTGACGACGGAGGGCCGTGACGAGCTGCTGCAGGAGGTGGCGACGGACGTGGTCGCCCACGTCCTCTACGACAACTACCTGCAGGTGCAGATCCTCTCCCAGGAGACGGCCGCCTGCGACCGCCGGATGGAGGCCTACGAGGACCTGATGCTGGAGCTGGAGCAGGCCGGCATCCTGAGGCGGCGTCTGGAGTTCCTGCCCAGCTCGGAGCAAATGGCGGAGCGGCTGGCCGCCGGGCAGGGAATGGTGCGGCCGGAGCTGTGCGTCCTTCTGGCATACGCCAAGCGGCTGCTCCGCGGCCAGGTGCTGGATTCGAGCCTGCCCGACGATCCGTACCTGCAGGGGGTCATGCGCGAGTACTTCCCGCCGGCCGTGGTCGAGCGCTTCGGCGCGCTTCTGGCCGGTCTCCCGCTGCGCCGGGAGCTGATCGCCACCATGGTCACCAACGACGTCGTGAACTCGATGGGCATGACGTTCGTGCAGCGGATGACCAGCGAGACCGGCTGCACGCCGGACGAGGTCTGCCGGTGCTTCCTGGCTGCCCGCGACGTCTCCAACGCCCGCGATCACTGGGACGACGTCGAGCGGCTGGACGGCATCGTGGCGCCGGATGTGCAGTCGCGCCTGATGGACGGCGTCGACGCGATGGTCGAGGAGCTCGCCCGCTGGTACCTGCGCAACAACCCCGGCCTCGACCTGGCGACCGAGATCGCCGACACCCGCGACCGCTTCTCGGAGCTGGTCGCCGGGATGCACGACGCCGCCACCATCGCCTGGCGTACGGCCTACGACACGCGCCTCCAGGAGGCGCTCGGCCAGAGCGTTCCGGAGGCCGCCGCCCGCTTCGGCGCCGGGGTGCCCGACCTCGTCTTCGCGCTCGACATCCTGGCGGTCGCCGGCGCCTCGGGTCGCAGCATCGGCGAGATCGCGCATGCCTTCTTCGCGGTCGGCGAGCGGCTCTTCCTGGACGTTATCGAGCAGCGGGTGCTCGCCGTCCCGACCGAGAACCGGTGGCAGCGCCTGGCCTGGTCGTCGATGCTCGACGACCTGCGGCTGCTGCGCCGGCAGATCGTCTCCAACGTGATCGCCGAGTCTGACGGCGCCACCATCGACGACGCTGTCGAGGCATACCTGGCCCGCCGCGCCGACCCCTATCAGCGCCTGGCTCGCCTGATGGAGACGGCGGGCCCGCCGACCGGCGGCGACGTCGCGTCGCTGATCATGGTGCTGGTGCACCAGCTGCGCCAGGTCGTCGCCTAGGTACTCATCTCGATACGCTGCGGTCGTGAACGCGCTCGCGCACGAGACGAGCCCTTATCTGCTCCAGCACGCCTCGAACCCGGTCGACTGGCGGCCGTGGGGGCCGGAGGCGTTCGCCGAGGCGCGCCAGCGCGACGTGCCGGTGCTGCTCTCGGTCGGCTATTCGGCCTGCCACTGGTGCCACGTCATGGAGCACGAGTCGTTCTCTGACGAGGCAACCGCCGCGGTCATGAACCGGCTCTTCGTGAGCATCAAGGTCGACCGCGAGGAGCGGCCAGACGTCGATGCCCTGTACATGGACGCCGTCGTCAGCATGACCGGGCACGGGGGCTGGCCGATGACCGTCTTCTTGCTCCCCGACATGCGGCCCTTCTACGGCGGCACCTACTACCCGCCCGAGCCCCGGCAGGGGATGCCGTCCTTCCGGCAGGTGCTGGAGGCGGTGGACGGCCTGTGGCGTGAGCGGCGCGGCGAGCTCGACCAGCTCGCCGGCCGGATCACGGAGGCGCTTCGTGCGGCCGCCGCTCGCCAGCCCGCGCCGGGCGATCCCGATGCCGGAGCGCTGACCGACGCCGTGGCCGGCCTGCGCGCCCAGCACGACCCGGAGTGGGGCGGGTTCGGCGGGGCGCCCAAGTTCCCGCCCGGACCGGTGATCGGCTTCCTGCTCCGCGAGCACGCCCGCTCCGGCTCTCAGGTGGCGCTCGAGATGGCCAACCGGACGCTGGACGGAATGGCGTTGGGCGGGATGCACGACGTTCTCGGCGGCGGCTTCCACCGCTACTCGGTGGACGGGCATTGGCTGGTGCCGCACTTCGAGAAGATGCTTTACGACAACGCGCTGTTGGCGGTTGCCTATCTCGAGGGCTGGGCGGTCACGGGCAATGCGGCCTACCGGCGTGTCGCCGAGGGGACGCTCGACTACATGCTTCGCGAGCTGCGCCGGCCCGAGGGTGGGTTTGCCTCCGCCCAGGACGCCGACACCGACGGCGAGGAGGGGGCGACGTTCGTGTGGACACCGGATCAGGTGCGCGAGGTGCTCGGCCCGGACGACGCGGCGGCAGCCATCCGCTACTTCGGCATCAGCGAGGCCGGGAACTTCGAGGGAGCGAGCATCCTTCGCCCGGTCGGCGAGCCGCCCGAGAATCTGGACGGGATCGAGCGGCGGCTGCTGGAGGCGCGGCTGGCCCGTCCCCAGCCGGCGCTTGACGACAAGGTGCTGGCGGCCTGGAACGGGCTGGCCCTGGCGGCGCTCGCCCAGGGAGCGCGGCGGCTCGGTCGAGCCGACCTGCTCGAGGCCGGCCGCGCCCTGGCCGCATTCCTGGAGGAGCGGATGCGCGCCCCCGACGGCAGCCTCCTGCGCACGTTCCGGGCCGACCAGGCGCGCATCCCCGGGTACCTCGACGATCATGCGGCGGTCGCCCACGGTCTGCTCGAGCTGCATCTGGCGAGCGGCGAGGCGGAGTATCTGCGCCGGGCCAGGGAGATCGCCGGACATGCCGCCGAGCGCTTCGCCGATCCCGCGGCCGGCGGCTTCTTCCAGAGCGCCGGCGGCGGCGGATCGCTGGTCGCCCCGCGCAAGGACCTGGAGGACAACCCGATTCCTTCCGGGAATTCGCTGATGGCGACGGTGCTCCTGCGTCTGGCCCGGCTGGAGGGCGACGCTCGGCTCGAGGAGCAGGCGCTCGGTGCCATCCGCCTCTCCCTCGACTACGCACGGCGGGTGCCCCAGGGTTTCGGCCACGCGCTTCAGGCGATCGACCTGGCGATCGCGCCCGCACGCGAGGTGGCCGTCGTCGGCGCCCCGGCCGATCCGGCGACCGCGGCGCTCTCGGACGTCGCCCGGGAGGGGTTTCGGCCGACCCTGGCCGTGGCCTTCTGGGACGGCGAGGGAGCGCCTCCGGCAGCGCTCTTCAAGGGCAGGACGCTGGTCGACGGCCGTCCGGCGGCGTACATCTGCGAGCGGTTCGCCTGCCGTCGCCCGCTGACCGACCCCGAGCTCGTCCGCGAGGCGCTCGCCGGGTGAGCACCGACGAGCTGAAGCGGGAGGCGGGGGAACGCGCGGTGGCCGACGAGGTGCGCTCGGGCATGCGCGTTGGCCTGGGCAGCGGATCGACTGCAATGCTGATGCTGGAGGCGCTGGCGGCGCGCGTGGCCGACGGCCGGCTGGGCGGGATCGCGGGCGTCCCCACCTCGGAGGCGACCGGTATCCGGGCGCGCGAGCTCGGGATCCCGCTGACCGACCTGGCGACGGAGCCGGTGCTGGACGTGGTGATCGACGGCGCCGACGAGATCGACCCCGAGCTGCGGCTGATCAAGGGTCTCGGCGGCGCTTTCCTGCGCGAGAAGGTGGTCGCGGCTGCCGGCCGGCGGATGGTTGTGGTCGCCGACGAGTCGAAGCTGGTGCGCCGGCTCGGCGATCGGTCGCCCCTGCCAGTCGAGGTGATCCCCTTCGCCCGGCCGCTCTGCCAGCGGCTGTTGGAGGAGGCCGGCTGGCTGCCCGAGCTGCGGCCGGGCGCCGGCGGCGAGCCCTACGTGACCGACGAGGGGAACCTGATCCTGGATTGCCGGCGCGGCGAGTGGGGCGATCCGTCGGCGCTGGCGGCGGGCATCGGGCGGATCCCCGGCGTGGCCGGGCACGGGCTGTTCCTCGGTTACGCGACGCGGGCGGTGGTGGCTACGCCGTCCGGGGTGCGTGTGCTGGAAGCCCCAGCCGGCGCTCCATGACCGTGATCGCCTCGGGGTTGCAGTCGATCAGCGTGAAGGGCCGGCCGCAGGCCGCCGCCACCGCGCCCAGCGTCCCGGAGCCGGCGAACGGGTCGAGCACGGGGTCGCCGGGCCGGGTCGAGGCGTGCACCATCCGGCGGACGATGCCCTCCGGCTTCTGCGTCGGGTAGCCGGTCTTCTCCCGGCCGGTCGGCGAGACGATGGTGTGCCACCAGGTGTCGGTCGGCCGCTTGCCGCGCGCCGCCTTGGCAGCGGTGACCAGGCCCGGCGCCATGTACGGCTCGCGCTCAACCGCCTCGGCGTCGAACAGGTAGCGGTCGGGATCGCGCACGTAGACCAGGATCGTGTCGTGCTTGGCGGGCCAGCGGCGTGCCGGCTTGGCGCCGTAGTCGTAGGCCCAGATGATCTCGTTCAGGAACGACGCCCGGCCGAAGATGCCGTCCAGAAGGACCTTCACGTAGTGGGCCTCGCGGTAGTCGAGGTGCAGGTAGAGCGTTCCCTGGGGGTCGAGCAGGCGGTGCATCTCGCGCAGGCGTGGCTCCAGGAAGGCCGGGTAGTCGGGGTAGGCGTCGGGGTAGGTGAGCCGCGCCAGCTCGGTCGTCCGGTAGCGGCGGCCGGCAAAGCCGGTGCGGTCGCCCCCGGAGTCGGCCATCGTCGCCAGCGTCCGGCGTTCCCGCGGCCGGCCGGTGTTGAAGGGCGGGTCGGCGTAGATCAGGCGGAACGCCTCGGCCGGCATCGACCGCATCAGGTCGAGGTTGTCGCCGCACTGGATCGAGCTCTGGCGCGGGTCGAATCCGGCGCCCGCCAATGGGCTAGACGCTCGTCTGCAGCTTGCGGTCGATCTGCTCGGCCGACGGCCGGCGGACGTTTCGCACCAGCCCCAGCTTCTCCCAGACCGCGATCAGCATGCCCGACGCGTCGAGCTGGCTCGGGCGCAGCCCATGGAACGCCGACGTCGGGAAGACGTGGTGGTTGTGGTGCCAGGACTCGCCCAGCGAGGGCAGCGCCAGCATCCAGTTGTTGGTGGAGTGGTCGCTGGTCCGGAACGGCCGGTTGCCGAAGAAGTGGCAGATCGAGTTGACGCTCCAGGTCACGTGATGGTTGAAGAACAGGCGTACCAGCCCGCCCCAGACGAGGCCCGCGACGGCGCCCTCCCAGGTGCCGGTGATCAGGCCGCCGATCGCGAACGGGATCACGAACGAGAGGACGACCCAGAGCGGAAAGGTGCGGTCGACGAAGAGCACCAGGCGGTCGGTCAGCAGGTCCTTGGCGTAGCGCTCGCGGTCGGTCCCGCTGTGCTCGAACATCCAGCCGACGTGCGCGTGGACGAGGCCCTTGAGGTGGCCCCAGACCGAGTTCTCGTAGCCGGCGTGGGGGCTGTGCGGGTCGCCCTCCTTGTCCGAGAAGGCGTGGTGCGTGCGGTGGTCGACGGCCCAGTCGATCGCCCGTCCCTGGATGGCGATCGATCCCGCGATCAGGAGTGCCGCCTTGAGCGGTGCCACCGCCTCGAAGGCGCGGTGGGTGAGCATGCGGTGGTAGCCGATCGTGATCCCGAACCCGCACAGCAGGTAGAGGCCGGCGAACAGTGCCAGGTCGGTCCAGCCGACCGCGGTGTTCCAGAGCATGCCGATTGCGGCGATCAGCCCGAGGAAGGGGACGACGGTGATGATCAGCACCCCCGTGCGGCGTCCGACCGAGGCGGTTTCGAGCGGCTGGTCGGTCGTGCCGGCGGTCATTCTGCCGCCCCTTTCGCCACGCCGCGGTCCGTTACCTGCACGCGGCTGCCGGGCACGATGTCGTCGCGTCCCGTGTCGTCCCAGCGCACCCACCCCTTGTGCCCGCCGTCGTAGTCTGGTGCGAAGAGCACCAGCGTCGCCGGCCGGTCCAAGGCCAGGCAGCGTTGGTCGCCCTCGGCGTCCACTCCCCGCCAGATACGGACGAACGGGTTGTGCTCGCGCTCGACGCCGATGCGGGTCGGGTCGGTGTGGCCGGGGTGGACGCGGACGCCGTCGGGGAGCCGCATGAGCACGTCCATCACCGACGGCTGGAGCTTCTCGTAGGAGTCGTTCAGCGTGCCCCCGACGGTGCCCTGGAAGAGCACGTCGCCGGTGAAGCATTCGTCGTCGTTGATCAGGAAGGCGAGATGGCCGGGGCTGTGGCCGGGGGTGGCGAGCGGGCGGATCTCCAGGCCGCCGGCGTGCAGCACCTGGTCGTGCTCCAGCAGGACGTCGGCGCCCCCCATCCGCTTGGCCTCGATCCGGCTGGCCGCGATCGGCATGCCGTAGCGCTGCCGGTAGTCGTCGTTGGACGCGATGTGGTCGTGGTCGGCGTGGGTGATCAGCAGGTGGCTGATCGTGACGTCGTGTCGCTCCGCGGCCGCCGCCAGGGGCTCCACCGGTCCGCCGGAGTCGATCAGCACCGCGGTGCCGCCGGTCTCGTCGGCGACCAGGTAGGAGTTGGACAGCCAGCCATCGTTCATCGAGCGTTCGACGATCATCCCGCGGCCGCCTTTCGCATGGCCGCCTTGTGGGCCCGCTTGGCGGCCTGGTAGGCGGCAAGCGCATCCGGCGAGTCGACGTCGCCCAGCGTCGGGAAGTTCGGCAGGACGTCGCGGTAGCCGTCCGGCTGGAAGCCGAAGCGCTTGACCAGGGTGGCGGTCAGCGAGCGCACCTTCATGTCGCCGATCCCGGGCAGCTCGGCCAGCCGCTTCTGCAGGTCGGCGGCGTCGGCGGCCTCGCGCCAGACGCGCGACCCGTCGCCTCCGTAGCGCTCGCTGAGCACGGCGCACAGCGCCTGCACCCGCTGCGCCATCGCGCCCGGGAAGCGGTGGATGGCGGGCCGCTCGCGGAACAGCCGCTCCAGCTCGCCGGGGTCGGTGGCGGCGATCCGGGCCGGGTCGAGCGACCCCAGCCGCCGCTTGATCTCCAGCGGCCCCGAGAATGCCTTCTGCACGGTCACCTGCTGGTCGAGCGCGAACCCGATCAAGAGCGCGTTCGGGTCGGTCGCGATCAGCCGGTCTGCCTCGTCGTCGCCGGTCCAGGGAAGCGACGCGGGCGTGGTCATGGTTGCCATGATGTTTTCCTCCTCTACCGGAGACTACCGGTAGCCGGCATTCGCCGACCCGGACTCGAGGGCGTCGCACACCCAGCGCGCCACCTTGGAGGGCGGGTCGCCGCCCGTCCGCCGGCCGCTGGCTCCGCGGGCAACCGCCGAGAACTCGGTGTCGGTGAGCGCCGGCTTGACGTTGACGACGTGGACGCCGTGGCTGCGCAGCTCGCGGTAGGCGGTGCGCGAGAGTAGGTCGACCGCGGCCTTGGTCGCGGCGTAGGCGCCGCCGCCGGGGTCGGGAAACTCGCCGACGATCGAGGAGATGTTGACGATGCCGCCTCGGCCCTGGCGGGCCATGATCTCGCCCGCTGCGCGCATCCCGTAAATGACGCCGGTGATGTTCGTCTGCACCATCAGTGAGGTCCGGGCCGGATCCAGCTCGTGCAGCTCGCCGAAGGCGCCGAACCCGGCGTTGTTGACCATCACGTCCAGGCTGCCGCCCCATTCCACGGCGGCGTCGACCAGCGCCTTCACCTGATCCCAGCTGGTCACGTCGCAGGCGACGGCGAGGCCGTCGACCTCCGCGGCCAGCTCCTCCAGGATCTCGATCCGGCGCGCGGCAACGACGACCCGCATCCCGCGCTCGTGGAGCTCGCGGGCGATCGCCATCCCGATCCCGGCCGATGCGCCGGTGATGACGGCCACGCCCTCCAGGCTGACTCGCGCGCCCCGCTCGCCGGGGATGTCGCCGGGCTCAGACATCGTCCTCCTTGTCCGCTCGCCTGCGCTTGGTCGCCTCGGTGCGGGTGGCCACCACCACTGCGAATGTGCCCAGTACCGCCCAGAAGACCGCGTAGAAGGCGCCCCTGCCCAGGGGTTGGTTGAGCGGGCCGATGTGGACAAAGAAGAGCACCACCACCAGCACCGGGAACGTGATCATGATCTGGGTCTGGGCGGGCAGAGCCTCCCAGCGCAGCAGCAGCCGGGGCGCCTGCTTGGGGTTATCGCCGGTCACCAAGCTCCAGTCCCTGCGAGTAGGCCGCGATGACCGCCGGCTTGGGCCACTCTGCCGGCGCCACCTGGATGAAGCCGTCGGCCAGCGCCAGATCGGCCAGCGCGTCCAGCTGCGATTCGTCGATTCCGGCCGCGCGCAGGGTGGGGAACTCGATCTCGGCCAGGATGCGTCGGACGCCGCGGACGGCTCCCTGGCCGTCCTCGCCGGGCGCCTCGCCGAGCGCCTCGGCGATCCTGGCGAACCGATCGGGCACGGCATGGCGGTCGTGGTCCATCGTCTCGGCCAGGACGAGGCCGATGGTGAGGCCGTGGGGGAGGCCGAACATGCCGCCGATGGCCTGACCCAGCGAGTGCTCCGAGCCGCAGTCGGAGATGTTCATGGCGAGGCCGGCCATCAGGCTTGCGCAGGCCATCCGCGAGCGCGCCTCGGCGTCGCGCCCGTCCTTGACGACCTGCGGCAGGGCTCCGGCGGCCAGGCGCACCGACTCCAGGGCGACCGCGTCGCCGATCGGCGTCGCGACGCGCACGACCACGGCTGCGATCGCCTGCGCCAGCGCGTCGATGCCGGTCTGGGCGGTGACCGACGGCGGCAGGCCGTGGGTGAGCACCGGGTCGACCAGCGCGTGCTGCGCGCGCAGCAGCGGGCCGGCGATCCCCGCCTTGACGTGCGTCTGCTCGTCGGTGATGACGGCGCCGCCGGAGACCTCCGAACCGGTGCCGGCCGTCGTCGGGACGCAGACGAGCGGGATCCGCGGCGGCTCATAGGTCACCCCGCCGCCGACGAAACGGCGGTAAGGGCCGCCCTGACCGGCCACCAGCCGGGCGGCCTTGCCGGTGTCCATCGTCGAGCCGCCGCCGATCGCGACCACGGCGTCGCAGCTCGACTCGGACAGGAGCTGGGCCACCGAGTCGACGAGCTCGATCGTCGGCTCGCCCGGCGCCTTCACGTACCGCTCGCCGGCAGCCGCCTGGTCGAGCATCCGGGCGACGCCGGGCACGAGATCGGCCAGGCCCTCGTCGACGATCACCAGCGGCCGCGCGGCGCCGTCCCCTGCCAGCACCTCGCCGAGCTCCTCGGAGACGCCGTCGCCGAAACGGATGCGCACCGGCAGGTGGTTTCGGAACGGGTGGATGCCCGTCATCGGCTGAGCTCCCGGACTGTTCGCACGCCCGCCATCGACTCGATTAGCCTACCGCGAGTCACCACCTGGAGGTTCGATGCCCGAGTCACGTTTCGCCGCCAAGCTGAACGAGCAGATCGGCCACGAGTTCGGCGCTTGCCAGCAGTACATCGCCATCGCGGTCCACTACGACGCCGAGACGCTGCCGCGGCTCGCCGCCCATTTCTACCGGCAGGCGGTCGAGGAGCGAAACCACGCCATGATGATCGTCCAGTACCTGATCGACGCCGAGCTGGACGTGGCCATTCCCGGCGTCGAAGGGCCGCAGACATCGTTCTCGGACACCGTCGAGCCGGTCGTCCTGGCACTTGGCCAGGAGCGCCGGGTGAGTGAGCAGATCGCTGCTCTCGCCGGCATCGCCCGGGACGAGGGCGACTACCAGGGCGAGCAGTTCATGCAGTGGTTCATCAAGGAACAGGTGGAGGAGGTGGCGAGCATGTCGTCGCTGCTCAAGGTGGTCGAGCGAACGCGCGACAACCCGCTGCTGGCCGAGGAGTACCTGGTCCGCGAGGCGACCGCCGAGGCGGCGGATCCGACCGCCCCCCACGCCGCCGGCGGCGCCCTCTAGGCGTTGCACTTTCGTAACGGTGCCTGGCACCGTCACGGCGGCCGTTGCACCTTGGGCTGGGTCGTTTCCGCACTGCTCAGCGCGGTCTTCCCGAAACCTTGCACCGCGAAGCGGGTGGCTATGGCGACGGATTCGTGACGGTGCCTGGCCCCGAAGAGCCGCGGAAGGCCGCGAGCAGTCGGTCGCGGACGGCCGGGTCGAGGTCGTCCTCGCGCAGTCGCCCGGTGACCGCGATCGTCGTTCGCATCTGCGCCAGGTAGGCAGCGCAGCCGTGGCAGGCGGCCAGATGGCGCTCGAAGCTCGCCCGTTCGTCGCCGGCGAGGGCGTCCTCCAGGTAATCGGAGACGAGCTCCACCAGTTCGCTGCAGGTCAGGTCCACGGCGTTCGGTCGCGCCGGGCCCGGCCAGCGTTACAGCTGGATGTGCTCCAGGGCCGCCGCCCGAACCGGAATGTCGCGGCCGAAGCTGTCCGGGTTGGTCCCCAGTTGCTCGGCCGCCTCCAGGGCGATCCGCTGCACGGCCACCGTCAGCGGGAACACGGAAAGCAGCTCGTTTGGGTGGGCTGCCGTCAGCCGGTGGACGCGCGTACCGCACGCCTCGGCGGCCGCCGCCACCTCCAGCAGCCGCTCCTCGCCGGGGCCGGCGCCGTTCAGGCAGACCAATGCATCACCCTCGCCGAGCGCGACTGACGGCCCGTGCAGGAACTGCTCGACGGCCATGCCCTCGCTGGCGACATAGGCGGTCTCGCGAATCTTCAGCGCCCCCTCCGCCGCCGTCCACTGGTTGGGTCCGGCGCCGATGAACTCGAGCAGCCGCTGTGGCGGCTCGACGCTCGCCGACTCGGCGTCCAGGACGCCGGCGACCAGCTCCGGGACGATCTCCAGCGGTCCGAGATCGGCGCCCAGCGCCACGGCCAGCTGGGCCGTCCGCATGAGCGCGCCGGTGTGGCTTGCGGTGAACGCCGACGACGTCTCCGGCTCGACCGTCTCCAGGTCGGCGCCCGCCGCCCCGCGGCCGGACACGACGAGCGTCGCCACGCCGTCGGCGCGTGCCCGCTCGAGCACCGCCGAGGTGTAGCGCTTGGTGCCGCGATGGCTGAGCAGGAGCAGGGCGTCTCCGGCCTCTGGCCGCGGGCCGTGCAGGGCGGCGTCGGCTGCCTGCACCGGGATCGTCACAAGGCCCGCCTCGCGCAGGTACCAGGCGGCGATGTTGGCGGCGTGCCAGCTGGTACCGGTGCCGACGATGAAGACGCGCTCCGCGCGCAGGCGATCGGCTACCCGCTCGGCAGCCGCGGCGTCCGCCAGCAGCCCGCGCAGGTCGGCCGGCTGCCGCCACATGGTGGTTCGCATTGCACTCATTGGTCAGACCGACTAGACTCGCTGGCTCCATGTCGGTTGCCGCTGATGTTACCCCGCGGATCCGAGAGCTGATCGTCCAGAAGGGGTTGACCCGGGGCGACCGCCTGCCCTCGGAACGCGAGCTCGCGGCTGACCTCGGCGTATCCCGGCCGGCGCTTCGCGAGGGGCTTCGTCATCTGATCGACCTCGGTGTGCTGCAGCCACGGCGGGGTTCCGGCACCTACATTGCCGGGGCCGACAACGAGGACTTGCTGGACGTCCGCGACCGCCTGGAACCGCACGCCGCCCGCCTCGCCGCACGCTCGCGGACGGCCATCGACCTGGCGGCGTTCGACCGAATCCTGGACGACCTGCGGGCAGGCGACCAGACGTCCTACAACGAGCTTCGCCTGGCGCTCGGCGCCGCCTCCGGCAACTCGGTGCTTGCGCACGCGATCTCGAACCTGGTGGAGCTCGAGCCGGGCGGCTCGGTGCGGGTGGGAAACCGGCTGGTCAAGGAGATGACGCGGGTCGTCGAGCGCGTCCGCGACGGCGACGGCGCCGGTGCCCGTCAGGCGATGCGACGCCACCTGCGCCGCCTCCAGTCCTGATAGTTCGCGGCCGCCTGGCCGCCCGCGCCGGCGATCGTTGACCCGACCCCGCCGACGGGCTAGCCTGACGACCGGAGCCGGGGCGGCTCGTACGCACCAACCGGGGGGTTGTCATGGAGTTCGATCCACACAGCACCGCAGTCGTCCTGATCGAGTACCAGAACGACTTCACCAGCGACGGCGGCGCGTTGCACGACGCCGTCAGCGGTGTCATGGACGACACCGGCATGCTGGACAAGAGCAGGGCGGTCGCCGAGCAGGCGCGGCGGGCCGGCGCCACCGTCGTGCATGCACCGATCACCTTTGCCGAGGGCTACGGCGAGCTTGGCGACCCGGACGCCGTCTACGGGATCCTCAAGGGGGTGGTCGACTCGGGCGCCTTCGTCAAGGGCAGCTGGGGCGCCGCGATCTGCGACGACATGGCGCCGCAGGAGGGCGACATCGTGGTCGAGGGCAAGCGCGGGCTGGACACCTTTGCCACTACCAACCTCGACTTCATCCTGCGCAGCCGCGACATCAAGACCGTCGCGCTGGGCGGGTTCCTGACCAACTGCTGCGTCGAGTCGACGATGCGCACCGCCTACGAGAAGGGCTACGACGTCGTCACCCTGACCGACTGCACCGCTGCCACCAGCGACGAGGAGCAGCGGGTGGCAGTCGCCCGCGACTACCCGATGTTCTCGCGGCCGATGACCGGCTCGGAGTTCACGGCGTCGCTCGCCGGATCCGCCGCGGCCGCCGGCTAGGCCGGCATCGCCTCCCACACCGACCACCACCAAGGAGCCACACATGGCTGATGAGAACCGCAAGATCCTGGCTGCCAGCTTCGCCACCCTGGACGGCGGCTCGCGCGGCGCCGGATCGGTCGGCGGCGCCTTCCCGGAGAAGGTCGGCAACACCGCCGTCCTGCACGTCAAGCCAGACGGCAAGGTGAAGTTCGTCGAGACGCGCGACTGGGGCGCCGGGCGGGGTGCACTGGTCGGCGGCATCATCGGCATCATCGGCGGGCCGATTGGCATGCTCGCCGGCGGCGGGGTGGGTGCCATGGCGGCGAAGCTGCGCGACTCCGGATTCAAGAACCCGCAGCTGGAGGAGCTCGGCAGGTCGCTCGGCCCGAACGGCTCGGCGGTCGTCATCGAGATCGCGGCCGACGCGATCCCGACCGCCCAGGAGCTTCTGCAGACGCTGGGCGCGAAACAGATCGTGATCGAGGACGTCGACCACAGCGTGGCCGGTCTCTTCGAGGGCGAGGAAGCACCGCAGCCGGACGCGGACTGATCTGGATGGACCACGTACGGCTGGGCCGGACCGGGCTCCAGGTGTCGCGCCTATGCCTGGGCACGATGACCTTCGGGCTGCAGTGCGACGAGCCGACCGCGGCGGCCATCCTGGATCGCGCTGCCGACGGCGGCATCGACTTCCTGGACACCGCGGACGTCTACCCGCTGGGCGGCGACCTGACCACCCAGGGGCGCACGGAGGAGATCGTCGGGCGCTGGCTGGAGGGCAAGCGCGATCGTTTCGTGCTGGCCAGCAAGTGCTTCGGCCGCACCGGGCCGGCGCCGTTTGACGCCGGTAACTCGCGGCGCCACATCATGGACGCCGTGGAGGCGTCGCTGCGGCGCCTGCGCACCGACTACCTCGATCTCTACCAGCTGCACGGCTACGACCCGCAGACGCCGATCGACGAGACGCTGACGGCGCTTGACGATCTCGTTCGCCAGGGCAAGGTCCGCTACATCGGCTGCTCGAACTTCCTGACCTACCAGCTGGTACGGGCGATCGGCCGCAGCGAGGTGCTGCGGATCACCCGCTTCGCCACCGTCCAGCCGCGCTACAACCTGCTCTTTCGCCAGATCGAGCGCGAGATGCTGCCCTTCTGCCTGGAGGACGGCATCGGCGTCATCCCCTACAACCCGATCGCCGGCGGCCTGCTCTCGGGAAAGCACAAGCGTGGCGGGGAGCCGGCCGAGGGCGGCCGATTCACGCTCGGCAACGCCGCCCAGGCCTATCAGGACCGTTACTGGCACGATCGCGAGTTCGCGACGGTCGAGCAGATCGGCGCGCTGGCCGGCGAGGCCGGCATCGACATGGTCACCCTGGCCGTCGCCTGGGTACTTGCGAACCCGGCGGTAACGGCGCCGATCGTGGGGGCGAGCAGGCCGGAGCAGCTCGACGCCAGCCTAGCCGCGCTCGAGACGCCGCTCGATCCCGAGCTGAAGAGCCGGCTGGACGAGCTGACCCATGAGTACCGAATGGGCGACGCGCCGCGCTGAGGGACGCCGATGAGTTCGCGCCGGCCGGGCGGTCAGAGGCTCGAACAACCAGAGGAGCAGGACATGGCAGACGCCCGGTTCGACGGAGTGCGCGAAGCAGCCGAGCAGCATCTGGGCGACGATTCCGTGCCCGGCCTGGTGGCGCTGGTCGCCCACGGCGGGGAAGTGCAGGTGGAGACGATGGGCCGCCTCTCGGTGGGCGGCCCGCCGGTCGAGCGCGACTCCCTCTTCCGCATCGCCTCGATGACCAAGCCGGTCACCGGGGCCACCACGATGGCGCTCGTCGACGACGGGCTGCTCGACCTGGACGAGCCGGTCGACCGGCTGCTCCCCGAGCTCGCCGACCGTCGGGTGCTGCGCCGGATGGACGGTCCGCTGGACGACACTGTGGCGGCCGAGCGGCCGATCACCACGCGCGATCTGCTGACCTTCACCTTTGGCTTCGGGATGGTCATGGAGATGTTCATGGCCGGGACGCCGTGGCCGGTCGTCGCGGCGGCGGGCGAGCGCGGGCTCGGTACGATCGGCCCGCCCGATCCCGATGTCCAGCCCGACCCGGATCGCTGGATCGCCGGCCTCGGCTCGCTGCCGCTGCTCGCGCAGCCCGGGCAGCGCTGGCTCTACAACACCGGCGCCTCGGTGCTCGGAGTGCTGCTTGCCCGGGCTGCCGGCGAGTCGTTCCCGGAGGTCGCCCGGCGCCGCGTGACGGAGCCTCTGGGAATGGCCGACACCAGCTTCTGGACCGAACATCCGGAGCGACTGGCGACGGCCTACCAGCCGACGCCGGACGGCCTGGTCGTGTGGGACGAGCCGGGCGGCAAGTGGACTCGCCCACCGGCGTTCGCAGACGGCGCCGCCGGACTGGTATCGACCGCCGATGACATGCTCGCGTTCGCCCGCATGCTGCTCGGCGGCGGGTCGCCGGTCCTGACCGAGGCCAGCGCCCGGGCGATGACCATCGACCAGCTCACCCCGGGGCAGAAGGCCTACGGCGGCCTCGGACCGGACTTCTTCGCGGGCAGGTCGTGGTCGTTCTGCCAGGCGGTCGCCGACTCCGGCGCGTTCGGATGGGACGGCGGCCTGGGCACCTCCTGGCTGGTCGACCCGGCTCGCGACCTGGTCGTGATCGTGCTCACGCAGCGGCTGTTCGAAACTTCCGCTGCGCCGGCGGTGCATCGCGACGTCCAGGCCGCCGCGTACGCCGCGATCGACTAGGCGACGCCGACCCGGCGCAGCACCCGCAGCAGGTAGGTCTCCCGGTCGAGCGGGTTCTGGTCAGACCGCGGTCGCTCGGGGTCGGCGCCGCGGACCGGCCGGTGATGGTCGAACACCGTCTCCAGCAAGCCCTCGCCGCGGGTCAACTCCGGCAGGCGCTGGCGCAGCCGATGGACGCCGGCTGCCGGGATCTCGCCCTCCAGCGTGGACGTGCCGTCGCCCGGCATCTGGCTGTCGGCGACCGCCTCCAGTCTGGCCAGCTCGGCCATCACCCGGCCCAGCGTGTCGTCGGGGATCTCGAGCCGGAACCGGTGCACGGGCTCCTCGACGATGGTCCCGGCGCGGCGCAGCGCGTCCATCACGACGAGCGGCGTCAGCCCGCGGTAGTCCGCGCCCGTGCTGGAGAGGCTCTTGGCGAAGTACTGGTGGCCGAGGCCATGCTTCCCCAGGTATCCGGAGTGGGTCATGGCGACCGCGCAGTCCACCACCTGCCAGCCGTGGAGCCCCTGCTGGAGCGTGGCCCGGACGGTGTCCTCGACGGCGCGGAAGAACGCCAGCGGCATGGATCCCAGCTCCACCTCGATGGCGAACGTGACGCCGTCGCCGGGGGCCGCCGGCTCCACGCGCAGCCCGATCGTCGCCAGAAACGGGTTGTCGCCCTGGCTCATGCGCTCGACGGCCGATCCTGTGCCGGCGACCCGCTCGACGCAGATCGTCGTCGACTCCCGAAAGTCCACCTCGAGGCCGAAGTCGGCCTCGAGCGTCGCCTGGATCACCTCCTTCTGCACCTCGCCGTAGAGGGAGACCGAGAGCTCCTGGCGCACGTCGTCCTGGCGAACGTTGATCAGCGGGTCCTGCTCGGCCAGCTGTCCGAGCGCCACCCGGAGCCGGCCCCGGTCGTCCGGGCAACGCGGCGTGACCACCGTCTCAAGCGTCGGCAGCGCGAACTGGTGCTCGGACGGGCCCGGCCGGGCGTCGCCGATCGCGTCGCCGATCCGCACCCCTGCCAGCCCCCACAGCTTGCCGATCTCGCCTGCCCCGATGGCACGTCTGCGGACGGTCGCGCCCTGATCGAAGACGGCGATCGCGGTCACGGTGTGCTCGCCGTCGGCAAGCTGCAGTCGATCGCGCACCCGCAGGCGTCCCGCGAACATCCGCACGTAGGCGATCTGCTCGCCGGCCGGGCCGCGCTCGATCTTGAAGATGGCCGCCTGGGCCGGCCCCTCACGCTCGCCGGCGGCGGCCGGGAGCAGCTCGGCGATCGCCGACATGAGCGCCGGGACTCCGGCGCCGGTGACCGCCGACCCGAAGACGACCGGATGCACCGCCGCCTCCCCGGTCTGCTTCACGAGCGCCTGGCGGAGCAGCCGCGACGGGACGCTCCGCTCATCGACGCGAGCCTCCAGGATCGCGTCGTCGTGCTCGGCGAGGCCGTCAGCGACCTGGCTCGCGGTCACCGCCCAGGGCTCGAAGCCCGCCGCTCGCGTGCCCTCCCCGGTGGCCTCTCCGAGCGGGATCGCCGTCACCGGCAGCCGCTTGCGGATCGCCTGCAGCGTTCGTCCGGCGTCGGCGCCGCGGCGATCGAGCTTGTTCACGAAGATGATCGTGGGGACGTGCAGGCGGGCCAGCGCACGCATCAGGATCCGCGTCTGCGCCTGCACCCCCTCGACCGCCGAGACGACCAGGACGGCTCCGTCGAGCACCAGCAGGACGCGCTCCACCTCGGCGATGAAGTCGGGGTGGCCGGGGGTGTCGATCAGATTGACGGTGACGTCGTCGATCGAGAATGAGGCGACGGCGGACTTGATCGTGATCCCGCGCTGCCGCTCCAGCGCCAGCGAGTCGGTCTGCGTCGTCCCCGCGTCGACGCTGCCGATCTCGTCGATGATGCCGGCGGCATGCAGCAGCCGCTCCGTGAGCGTTGTCTTACCGGCGTCTACGTGCGCCAGGATTCCCAAGTTGAGCGTTCGATGCAGCAAGCGTCATACCCTCCGAATAGGTCAAGAACCTGTTCTCGATGGACATGAGCGCTGCGCGCATTTCTGCTCCTTGAGTCGATTGGCGCAACTGTCGGCCGGGAAGTAAAGCACAGGTCGGCGGCCTGTCGCAAGCCCGCCGCCGGCGGGAGCCGGTCAGAGTGTGAGCACCGGTCGGAGCGGCCGGGGGTTCCGGCCGCTCCGGATTCGGGTCGCTGACCCGGTGAGCTAGCTGGTGCGCAGGGTGTGCCGGCGAGGGAGGAGCTCACGCAGGAAGTAGGCGGCCAGCAGGGCGAGGCCGAACGCGCCGGCCGCGACCGCGGCGATCACCCAGACGCTGGGCCCGTTAACGCCGTTGTTGATGGGCGCCGACGGTCCGGCCGAGTACACACCTTGGAAGGTCTGGTGGCGCGAGACAGCCGTCTCCGCCGGCTGCCCGACCGGGTTGCCCGTGATGGCGGAGGCACGGGATACCGGGGCGCCCCGGTAGGCGCCTTCGCCGTACGGCGAGGCCGAGGCGACCGGGACGACCGCGAGGAGCGCCGCGACGAGCGCGACGACCGGAAGGGTGCGACGGATCGGATGGCGCTTGGAGGTCATGTGCCGCTCCTTTGCGGATGAGAAACCGGGAGTATTCAAGTGACGAGCAGCACATGCGGTTTCTTCCCGCTAGCGCCACGCAGCCGGTTCCCGCGCCTACGCACGCGCCCGCGATAGCGGCGCCGGAAGCCGCGAATCGAGCGCTAGCCTGGGCTCGTGCACCACCTCAGCAAGGAGCAGGCGCGGCGGGTCGCCGTTCGCGCGCAGATGCTGGACGCTCGCCGCCCCGGCGCCCTGCTGGCGATGGTGAAGCACCTGACCCTGCTCCAGATCGACCCGACGGCGGCGATCGCGCCGAACGCCGACCTGGTCGCCTGGACGCGGCTTGGCTCGGGCTACCAGCCGGCGCAGCTGAAGCGGGCGCTCGAGGAGGAGCGGACCCTCCTCGAGCACAACGCGCTAGTGCGTCCGATGAGCGACGTCGGCCTGATCCTTGCCGGCGCCGCCGACTGGCCCCGCTACGACCAGTCGCGGGAATGGTTTCGTGCCAACGACCGGTTCCGCCGCGACATCCTCGACCTGCTCGGCAGCTCCGGACCGCTCGCCTCCCGCGACATCCCCGACACCTGCGTCGTCCCCTGGGCGTCGACCGGCTGGACGCACAACCGCAACGTGACCCAGATGCTCGAGTACCTGATGCTGCGCGGCGAGATCGCCATCTGCGGACGCGTCGGGCGGGAGCGGCTATGGGACCTGGCGGAGCGGGTGTACCCGGCGGACGTCGCGATCCCGTCCCTCGAGGAGGCGACCCGGATACGGAACGAGCGGCGGCTGGCCGCACTCGGCATCGCCCGCCGGCGGACAACGGCCATGCCGTTGGAGCCGGTCGACGTCGGCGATGCCGGGGAGCCGGCGATTGTCGAGGGGGCGAGCGGCGAGTGGCGGGTCGATCCGGCCACGCTCGCCGGTATCGAGGACTTCGAGGGGCGGACGGCGCTGCTCTCGCCGTTCGACCGCCTGGTCTACGACCGGGCCCGTGCGCTGGAGATCTTCGACTTCGAGTACGCGCTGGAGATGTACAAACCCGCCGCCAAGCGCCGCTGGGGGTACTTCGCCCTGCCGGTGCTGCACGGCGACCGGCTCGTCGGCAAGGTCGATGCCAAGGCCGATCGCAAGGCGTCTGTCCTTCAGGTGCACGCCATCCACCAGGACGTGAAGTTCACGCGCGCCATGACCCGGGCAGTCCAGGACGAGCTCGACCAGCTCGCCGCATGGCTCCAGTTGGCAACGATCCAGACCGCTGAATAACAGGGGCCAGGCCCCTTGTTACGGTCCGTGCGTAGGCCTAGAGACGGCCGATGACGTTCGACATGCTCGGCGGCTGCGCTGCAGGCACGTTTACGGATCGAGCACCGCCGCCGGGGCTGCGTGGTTGAGCGAACGGGAGCGACGGGACTCGAACCCGCGACCTCCGGCGTGACAGGCCGGCGTTCTAACCAGCTGAACTACGCCCCCGAGAAGGTGCCCGGCGGTGGCCGCCTGAGGCTGCGAGAGTATAGCGCCCGGCGTGCTGCGACACGCCCGGCCGGGAGGGCATGGGATAGGCTCACCCGGCTCATGGACGACTATCTCCCGATCGCCGAGCACGGTGTCATCGGCGATCTGCACACGATCGCGCTGGTGGGGACGAACGGCACCATCGACTGGCTGTGCTGGCCTCGCTTCGACTCCCCGAGCGTCTTCGGCTCGATCCTCGACGCCGGCAAGGGCGGCCACTGGGATCTGCAGCCGGCGTCGCCCGGCGACCATTCGGTGAAGCAGCTCTACTTCCCGGACACGAACGTCCTGATCACCCGCTTCCTGACTCCGGACGGGGTCGGCGAGGTACAGGACTTCATGCCCATCCACCGCGATCCCGACCATCCCCGGCGGCTGATGCGGCGGGTGATCGCGGTGCGCGGCGACGTCCGTTTTCGGATGGACTGTCAGCCCCGTTTCAACTACGCGCGGGACGGCCACAAGGTGGAGATGCATCCATCCGGCGCCGTCTTCCACTCGCCGCATCTGTCGCTCTGCCTG
>DASUHT010000074.1:0-6180 GCA_036273335.1 Gaiellales bacterium
CCGAGACCGCCGGCGCGCGCAGGCGCACCTCCTCGTCGGCGCAGACCAGCAGCCGCAGCTCCTGGAACGGCCGCCCCCGCGCGGCGCAGGTCTCCATCGCCATCGCCGCCAGCACCAGGCCGCCCTTCATGTCGGCCACGCCCGGGCCGAAGCAGCGCATGCCCTCGCGCCGGAACGGCCGCGCCGCGACGGTGCCGGCCGGAAACACCGTGTCGGTGTGCCCGAGCAGCGCGACCACGCCGCGTCCTGGCCCCGGCAGTGCGATCACCATGCTGCGAGCCGGCCCGTCAGGCTCGTCCACCCACTCCGTGCGGCAGCCCAGCGGGGCCAGCCAGCCGGCCAGCAGCTCGGACACCCGCTCCTGCTCCACCCCGCCGGAGGGCGTGTCGATGTCGACCAGCTGCTGGAGCCTGTCGCAGAACGTCTCGATCACGCTAGAAGCCGTATCGCTCCTCGCGCCAGGGGTCGGCCTCGTTGTGGTAGCCGTACCCCTCCCAGAACCCGGGCTTGTCCGTGTCCGAGAACTCGATGCCGCGCAGCCACTTGGCGCTCTTCCAGAAGTAGCGGCTGGGCACCAGCAGCCGCAGCGGGTAGCCGTGCTCGGGGGTGAGCGGCCGGCCCTCCGCCTCGTAGGCCAGCATCACGTCGTCGTCGCGGATCACCTCGATCGGCAGGTTGGCCGTGTAGCCCTGCTCCGCGTGGGCGATCACGAAGCGGACTCTGTCAAGCGGCTGGACGTGGTCGAGCAACGCCTTCATCGGCACGCCCTTCCAGGGCATGTCCAGCTTCGTCCAGCGCGTGACGCAGTGGATGTCGCTGACCTGCTCCCGCGCTCCGAGCGCCACCACGTCGTCGAACGACAGGCGGATCGGCTCCTTGACCAGGCCGAAGGCGCGGAAGTCCCAGGTCGCCAGGTCGACGCGCGGCACGCTGCCCGCCTGCAGCACCGGCCACTTGTCGGTGTAGTACTGGCCGGGAGGGATGCGCGACTCGTCGACGCCGGCCTTCCTGGCCTTGCGATCCTCGCTGGAGCGAAACAGCGCCACGCGACCTCCGGGTTCGAGACGAAAGCGATCGGTGGCATGGTAGAGGCGAATCGTTCACCCGATCGCCGCACGCGTTCCGTCTACGCTTCCAGGCGTGACCGCGTTGCTCGACCGCAGCTGCATCGAGGCCACCGGCACCGACGCCGGCGTGCTGCTGCAGAGCCTGCTCTCCAACGATGTCGACGGCGCCCAGCCGGGCGGCGCCGTGTACGCCCTGCTGCTGACGCCGAAGGCGCGTGTCATCTCCGACGTGGAGCTGTTCAACACCGGCAACGGCTACGTGCTGGCCTGCCCGCCCGATCGCGCGCAGCTGGTGCTGGAGACGATCGTGCGCGCCCGGTTCCGCCGCAAGGTGGAGCTGGCCCCCTCTGCGCACGCCGTGGTGTGGGGTGAGGCCGCCGGTGCGCTGGCCAGCCTGGAGACGCCGGCCGGCCCCCACCGGCTGCTGGCGTCCGCGCCTGCCGGCGTCGGGCCCGCCGATGCCTGGGAGGTGGCGCGGGTCGAGGCCGGCCTGCCCGCCTTCGGCCGCGACTTCGGCGAGGACTCGATGCCGGCCGAGGCCGGGCTGGTGCCGCTCGCCGTCAGCTTCACGAAGGGCTGCTACCCGGGGCAGGAGCCTGTCGCCAGGCTCCAGTACCGTGGCCACGCGAACCGCGGCCTGCGCGGGCTCGCGTTGAGCGGGGCTCTGCCCGAGCCGGGAGCGGTGGTGCTGCACGGCGACCGTGACGTGGGACGGGTCGGCTCGGCCGTGCTGTCGCCGCGCTTCGGCCCGATCTCGCTGGCGGTGCTGCGCCGCGAGGTCTCCGACGGCGACGAGGTGACCGTCGCCGGGTCGGCCGCCCGGGTGCGGCCGCTGCCGTTCGCCGCTTGAACCCCTCCGAGGTCGTGGTTACTCTGGAAGCGCGTGCATGAGTCCATGCTCTCAGACGCGTCGCTCCTGATCGGACTCGGTCGCCTTGATGAGGCGGACCGCGTGCTGTCCGAGATGCTCGACCAGGCGACCGCCGCGGGTGACGAGGAGCTGGTGGGCCGGGCGCTGGAGGGCCTGGGGGCGGTTGCCTCACAGCGAGGTCTGGAGGCACGGGCGCTGCAGCTGTACGAGCAGGCGATCGAGCGC
The DNA here is from genome assembly GCA_036273335.1 of Gaiellales bacterium. Classification (GTDB taxonomy): domain Bacteria; phylum Actinomycetota; class Thermoleophilia; order Gaiellales; family JAICJC01; genus DASUHT01. The sequence continues at coordinate 2,164 of DASUHT010000074.1, forward strand.
GGCGGCCGGCCCGATCCGGGCGAGCGCGAGTCGCTGTACAAGCACACCGCCCGGCTGCGCTCGTTTTCGGGCAACGCCAACGGAGCGGTGACCCTGCTCGAAGATTGCCTCGAACGCGTCGCCTCCACACCCGATCCCGACCCGGCCGTGATCGCCCACTACTCGATCACGCTCAGCTACGCCTACGCCGACGCCGGCCAGTACGGCCGCGCCAGTTCGGTGCTGGCGGCGGTGCTGCGAACCGGCGGCGAGGATCTCGATCTGCGCGTGCGGCAGCGGCTCTACTACGCGCTCACCCGCCTGAACATGAACACCGGCCGCACCGACCAGGCGATCGGGTACTCGGAGAAGCATCTCGAGACGACGCTCCTGGTCGACCTGGCGGATGTGTTCGAGGCCTATCTGCAGTGCGCCCACGTCCGGCTCGACGCGAACGACACCGAGCTTGCCGGCCGGTATCTGGCGGAGGCACGCCGGCGGGCGCCGGATCCGCTGGGCTCCGTTGACGCCGGCTTCCTGCTGGTCGAGGAGGCGCGGTTCTCGCTGCAGCAGGGTGACCACGACACGGCACTCTCACGCGCGAGCGCTGCGGTCGAGCTGCTGGCCGACGATCCGGCCGGCCCGGGGCAGAGCGGGCTCGCCCACCTCGTGATCGCGCGTGTCCACGACGACCGGGGTGACGCCGACGCGGCGGATCCGGAGTACCGGCTCGCGATCGACTCGCTCGAGCGTCAGACCGGCTGGCCGACGGAGCTGGCCAAGGCGTACCGCCGCTACGGCAAGTTCCTGCGTCGGCGCGGGCAGCTGGATGAGGCCATGAAGATGCTGGAGCTGGCCAGCGACACCGCCGTCTGACGGGCGGTGGTGTTAGTGGACTTCCGAGTCCGCCCCGGCGAACTCGTAGATCAGCCGGCCACCGTGGCTGAAGCCCTGCTTGGTGTAGAAGTCGGGGATGCCCAGCTCCTGGTCGTCGGGCGTCACGCGCAGCTCGATCGACTCGATGCCGCGGCGCCGGCACTCGGCGACGGCCGTGCGCAGCAGGCGCCCGCCCATGCCCTGGCCGCGAGCTGAGGGCTGCACCCAGATCTCCTCGATCTCGGCGCTGGCGCCGCCGCCGGCCGAGATGCGGATGGTGGTGGTGGCGACGCCCTTGTCGCCGCCCAGCGTGAAGAAGCCGCGGCCGGGGTCGGCCAGGATCGCCTGCACGTTCTGCTCGAGGTGGGCGACCACGCGGCCCTCGTGGCTGAAGAACGCCTTCAACAGGGCGGTCACGAGCGCCGAGTCGGCAGTCGTCGCCATTCTCACGGGGAGTTCCGTCACCGGCCTCACGCCGCACGACTCATCGGATCAACCATCGGCGTCACAGTAGCGGATCGCAGCGATTGCCAGCCCCTGTGCGCAGCGCACCAGATCGTCGACGGGGACGTGCTCGTCGATCGTGTGCGCCCAGGCGATGTCGCGCGGGCCCCATCCGATGCAGGGCGTGCCGCCGAAGCGCGTGAAGCTCGCGGCGTCGAACCAGGAGTCGAGCCCGGAGATGCGCGACGGCTCGCCCACGGCGGCGCTGGCATCGAGCATGGTGGTCACCAGCGGGTGCGCCGGGTCGACCTCGTAGGGCGGGATGTCGAGGCTCCACTCGATCAGTGGCGGGTGCTCGGCCAGCCAGGCGTCGGCGGCGCAGCGTCGCTGGATCCACTCGGCCACCTCGCGTTCGACCAGGGTGCCCCAGCCGGCCGGGTCGGCGTTCGAGGGGAGGTACATCAGCTCGCTCTGAAGGGTGCAGCTGGAGGGATAGGTGACCACCCACTCGCCGCCGCTGATGATGGCCGGGACGATGTCGCCCGGCGACAGGTGGTCGTGGCGCTTGTCCGGGCGTCGGCGCCACTCCTCGCGCAGCTCGCGGATCGCCTCCAGCACGACCGACATCTTCTCGATGGCGTTCACGGCGCCGCCGTCGCGCCAGTGCGGCTGGGCCATCTCGGCGTGCCCGGGGCGACCCTCGACCGTGATGGTCGGCGACAGCGACCCGCGGCATCCCACCCACACGTCGAACGCCGTCGGCTCCGTGACGATGCCGGCGTCGGCCTTGACGCCGTGGCTGACCGCGGCCAGGCCGCCGGCACCCGAGGTCTCCTCGTCGGTGACGGTGTTCACGATCAGGTCGCCGCGCAGGCGTACGCCGGCCTCGGCGAGCGCGATAGCCGCGAGCGTCATCGCGGCAACGCCGCCCTTCATGTCGCAGGCGCCGCGGCCGTAGAGGTTCCCGTCGCGCACCTCCGCGGCGTTTGGGTCGCTCGTCCAGCGGTCGCGCGGCTCCGACGGCACCACGTCGATGTGGCCGTTGAAGAGCAGGCTGCGGCCGCCGCCCGAGCCGGCGAAGCGCGCGGCCATCTGGGGCCGGCCTTCGAAGCTGAGCGGGCCCGGGATCTGGCGCGTGCCTGACACCTCGTTGGGACGCGGCTCCCAGATCTCGACCTCGGCGCCGGCGGCGGCCAGCAGCCGGCCCAGGTGCTCCTGCAGTGCGGCCTCGTCATGGGCCGACCCGTCACCCTCGCGGGCGGTGGTGTCGAAGTTGATCAACGTCGACGTGAGCTCGACCAGCCGGTCGCGCCCCGCCTCGATCGCCTTCGTCACTCGCTGCTCCGACGTCACGCTGCGCGATGATACCGGCGCGTGGACGACCAGGATCCTCATCTGCAACGGCGTGCGATGCACCGCCGCCGGCGCGCCCGGGTGCGCCGCCGCCGTGCGGTCGCGACCGCGGTTCTGCTGCTGCTCCTGGTGGTTGCCGGCTACGGCCTCGCCCAGCTCTGGCCGAGTGGCTCGCCGGCCGAGGCCGGCTCGAGCCAGGGCGCGACCGGTGGCGGCACGTCCGGATCGGCCGGCCCGGCCGTGTCCTCGCCGCCGGCCGCCGACCCCAAGCCGACCGGCACCGTCACGCTGTCGGCGGTGGGCGACACGATGCTGGGGTACGCCGGTACGCTCGCGCCGGATCCGGACAGGTACTTCGACGGCGTGCGCTCGCAGATCACCGGCGACATCCGCTTCGCCAACATGGAGGGCACGCTCACCAACCAGACGTCGGGCAAGTGCGGCGTGAACTCAACCGCCTGCTACGAGTTCCGTGTGCCGCCGTCGTGGGCGCGCTACTTCAAGCACGCCGGGTTCACGATCGTGAGCAACGCCAACAACCACGCCTTCGACTTCTGGCAGGCGGGCCTGGACGACACGGTGGCCGCGCTCGACCGCGACGGCCTCGCGCACACCGGCCGCACGCGAGAGATCACCTACCTGCGCGTGCACGGGCTGACCGTGGCCTTCATCGGGGTCGCCAGCTACCCCAACACCGGCCCGCTCAACGACAACCCGGCCGCCCGGCGCCTGATCCACACCGCCGACCGCCACGCCGACATGGTGGCGGTGGCGATGCACGCCGGCGCCGAGGGCGTGGCCGCCGAGCACCTGACCGGCCAGGACGAGATCTACGAGGGAGAGAACCGCGGGAACCCCGAGGCGTTCGCGCACACGGCGATCGACGCCGGCGCCGACCTGATCATCGGCTACAGCCCCCACGTGCTGCGGGCGATGCAGGTGTACCACCGCCGCCTGATCGCCTACAGCCTCGGCAACTTCGCCGGCTACCACAACTTCACGACCGAGGGCGCTCTGGGCGTGTCGGGCATCCTGCACGTCAGGCTGGCCGCGGACGGCCGGTTCCTGTCCGGCCGGCTGGTCTCGACGGTGCTGGCCGGTGCCGGCCAGCCCGAGCTCGATCCGACCGGCCAGGGCGCGGCGCTTGTCGAGCAGCTGTCGCGTGAGGACATGGGCGGCCGCGGCGCGCACCTCAGCGCCGACGGCGTGATCTCGCCCTAGCAGCGCACCCGTTCGAGGTTCGTGATGATCACCCGAACGGGGGAATCGCCCTCCCCGACCCTTCGCTATCTCTGAGATACGCGAAGGAGGACGCACCGCGATCCCTCCGGGCAACGCTCCCTCGGTACACCGCGATTACCGGGC
>DASUHT010000075.1:0-9770 GCA_036273335.1 Gaiellales bacterium
GAGGCTGGTGACACCGGTGCGGCCGGGCAACGGCACGTCGGCGACCCGCGGCATCAGCCGCCCCGGTAGCACCGTCAGCACCCAGAGCGTGACCAGGGCGACCAGCCAGCCACTCGCCCGCCACGCCAGCGCCCGCATCCCGGGGGCGAGCGGCACCTTCCGCCGGCGCAGCCCGGCGATCAGGTGAAGGATGCAGGCCAGCACGGGCAGGAGCAGCGCGCCGAGTGCGAGCTGGACCAGCCATCCCCGCGTCACGCGGCCGCCCAGGAAGAGCACCGGATCGCCGCCCGGCTCGATCGTCGGGGCCACGTCGAGCTGCATGACCGCCGTCGCGACCGCCGACCCGATCCGCCCCAGCCGGGCGCTGTCGAGGCCCGCCGCCGAGTAGGGGGGGCCGTCCAGCGGTCCTCCGTCGGACACGGTCAGCGCCGGCACGCCGCCGTGCAGCAGCTCCCCCTGCTCGTACGCGGCGTAGGGCACCGCATATCCGCTCAGCTGGTCGTACGCGCCGGGCATGGCGGGGTTTGCCTGGGTCGTCCGCTGCAGCTGCTCGCGTACGATGGCCACGGCGGTCGGCGATGTGCCACGGGGAACCGCCGGCCGCAGCAGGAGCTGGAGCCGGCCGTCCGCCGCCGAGCCGACCGAGGCGATCACGATTGCAGTCGCGATCTGGCCTGCCTCCGGCCAGTGGCTGGCGAAGTCGGCGGCGCCCTGGCCACCGGTCGTGCCGCCGTCGGTGGAGACGAGCGCCACCCCGCGCTGGAGCGGCAGCTGGTCGAGCTGGCGAGCGAGCTCGACGAGGATTGCACTGCCGGCGGCGGTCTCGGCGCTGCGGCCGTCGCGGTGCGCGATCACCACGATCACCCCGGGCTGCGCCCCTGGCTTGTAGGCGATCACGTTCTCCATCGCGATGGGGTTCGCCTGCCAGGCCAGGTTGGCCGCAAACTGCACCGTCTCCGGGGTCGGGTCGAAGGGGCGCAGCTTGCGGGTCATCCAGCGCGCCGCGGCCAGCTCGCCGGGCGTTCCCGGGGCGCAGCAGTTGTGGTTGCCGCGGGAGGCGATGAACTGCCTGGACTGGGCGACGACCGAGCTGCCACTGACCGCGATCGGCTGCACCGGCTCCGGCGGCACCGGGACGTTGCGAAGCGCCAGGGCGGCCAGCGCGACCGGGATCAGCGACACGATCAGGAGCAGCCGGTACAGCGGCCACGACACCAGCGAATGCCGCCGGCGGGGATGCGTGGGAGGGCTCGCCACGGCGGCGGCGTTTATAGCACACGAACCGGGCGCAGGAGCGGACGCGGGGCTCCCGGTAGGATTCGGTGCATGCCAGAACCGGCGACGATCATGCTGGTGGACGACGAGGAGTCGATCCAGAAGCTGCTCACCTATCCGCTCCAGCGGGAGGGCTATACGGTCGTCCAGGCGCGGGACGGCCAGGAGGCGCTCGACCGGTTCTCGGACAGCAATGTCGACCTCGTCGTGCTCGACGTGATGCTGCCCCGGGTGGACGGCCTCGAGGTGTGCCGCCGCCTGCGCACGAGCTCGGCGGTGCCCATCATCATGCTGACCGCCCGCGACGACGAGGTGGACAAGGTGCTGGGGCTGGAGCTGGGCGCCGACGACTACATCACCAAGCCGTTTTCGATCCGCGAGTTCCGAAGCCGGATCCGGGCCGTGCTGCGGCGGGCCACGCTGGCCGCCGAGGCACGCGGCAACGAGGACGGGGTGATCGAGATGGACGACCTGCGCCTGGACTCGGCCAAGCGGTCGGTGACGGTCGCCGGCGCCCCCGTCCAGGTGACCTATGTCGAGTTCGAGATCCTGCGCACTCTGGCGCTGCACCCGGGCCGCGTCTACACCCGCCACGCCCTGCTCGAGTCGATCTGGGGCGACTCGGCCTACCGGGAGCCGCGGACGGTGGACGTGCACATCCGCCACCTCCGCGAGAAGGTGGAGCCCGACCCGCGCGAACCGGTCTATATCTTCACGGTGCGCGGGGTGGGATACCGCTTCCGCGACGGCTGATGCGGGCGGTGCGGTCGCTGCGTGTGCGGCTGGTCGTGGTCTTCGCGACGGTCGTCATCACGGCCATGGGCGTCCTCTATCTGTACGTGGTGCCGAGCCTGCGGGCCAATCTGATCAACGATCGCACGGCGCGGCTGGACTCGGTGGCCCGGCACCAGCAGCGCAACGATCGGCTGCGCCGCCAGTTCCAAGACGGCGACTTCACGCGGCGGGCGCTGTTCCGCGTGGCCGGCCTGGCGAACGCGCAGGTGTTCGTCTATCAGATCGTCGGCGGGCGCCTGCAGCCGACGGCCAACGAGCCCTATCCGCAGCCGGTGCCGACCACATACCCGTTGCTTCGGCAGGCGCTCGGGACCTCGGAGCCGGTGGCCGGGAGGACGCCCAGCGGGAGCGTGTTCGTCGTCTTCCGGATGCCCGGCGCCGTCGTCGCCATGACCCAGCGGCTGGGCGACGTGAACGACGCCGCCTCCCTCGTGCAGCGGCAGATCATCGTCGCCGCGGCGCTCGCGCTCCTGCTCGCCGTGCTCGTCGGCTGGGCCGCGGCGGTCGCCATCTCGCAGCGCCTGAGCAGCCTGGAAGCGGCCGCCACGCGGGTCGCCTCAGGCCACTTCGACCAGCCGATCTCCGACCACACCCAGGACGAGCTCGGCCGGGTGGCCCAGGCGTTCGACCTCATGCAGAGCCGTCTCGAGCAGATCGACCGGTCGCGCAAGGACTTCATCGCCAACGCCTCCCACGAGCTGCGAACGCCGCTCTTCTCGCTGGCCGGGTTCGTCGAGCTGATGCAGAACGAGGATCTGGACGAGCGCACGCGGCAGGAGTTCCTGGTGACAATGCGCGAGCAGGTGAGCCGGCTGACCAAGCTGGCGACCGACCTGCTCGACCTGTCCCGGCTGGACGCCGGGGCGGTGGAGATGGAGCAGGAGCCGATCGACCTGCGCGAGACGGCCCGGGCCCTGGTGCGGGAGTTCCGCGGGCTGGCCGCCAAGCATGGCAGCCGGGTCGTGCTGGCGCGGTCGAACGGCGAGCCGCCGGAGGGGATCGGCGACGAGCAGCGGGTGCAGCAGATCGGCCGCGTCATGGTCGATAACGCGATCCGGCACACTCCGCGAGGCACCCAGATCCGGGTTGCCGTCAGCGGTGAGAACGGGCGCGTCCAGCTGGCCGTGACCGACGACGGTCCGGGCATCGACGAGGCCGATCACGACCGGCTCTTCGAGCGCTTCTACCGCGGCGACGCGGCCGGCGGGACGGGGAGCGGGCTCGGCCTGGCGATCGCCCGCGAGCTGGCGCACAGGATGGACGGCGACCTGTGCGTGACGTCCGAGCCGGGGCGGACCGAGTTCACGCTGGAGTTGCCCACCGCGGCCGCCGGATAGCCCGGGCCGGGGTTGGTAGTCTCCGCCGAATGCAGCGCGTCAACGTCGGTTCCCGGTCGCTCGCGGACTACTCGTCGCTGATCGGCCGGACGATGGCCGAGGAGATCCGCTCGCTGGCCGAGCCGTTGCGCGGCCGCCGGATGTTGCACCTCTCGGCAACTGCCTTCGGCGGCGGGGTGGCGGAGATCCAGTACACGCTGATCCCGCTCCTGAACGACGTCGGCATCGAAGCCGAGTGGCGGGTCATCCAGGGCCGGGATGAGTTCTTCGACGTCACCAAGACGATCCACAACGCCCTCCAGGGCGACAGCCGCGGCCTGAGCCCCGAACAGCGCGACGTATTCGAGGCGTACAGCCGGATGAACGCCGACGAGCTGGAGGACGCCGACGAGTGGGACATGATCGTCGTCCACGACCCGCAGCCCGTTGCCATCCCCGGATTCCTGCAGACGCGCCGCCCGCACTGGGTGTGGCGCTGCCACATCGACCTCTCCACGCCCAACCGCGAGGTGCTGGACGCGCTGGCGCCGTCGCTCGCCTACTACGACGCGGCGATCTTCCACCGCCGGGAGTACGTCCCCGCCTCGGAGCACATCCAGCGGGCGATCATCTGGCCGCCGGCGATCGACCCACTGGCGCCCAAGAACATGGCGCTTGCCGCCGAGGACGCCGCGTACATCGTCGACCAGTTCGGCATCGACCCGGAGCGGCCGCTGCTCGTGCAGGTGTCGCGCTTCGATCCCTGGAAGGACCCGCTCGGGGTTATCGACGCCTACCGGGGGGTAAAGCAGCGCTATCCCGAGGTCCAGCTCGCGCTGGTCGGATCGATGGCCCATGACGATCCGGAGGGCCAGGAGTTCTGGAATCTGACCATGGATCACTGCGGCGACGACCCGGACATCCACATGTTCTCCAACCTGAACAACGTCGGCGCGGTGGAGGTGAACGCCTTCCAGGTGCAGGCCGATGTCTGCATCCAGAAGTCGATTCGCGAGGGGTTCGGCCTGACCGTCTCGGAGGCGCTCTGGAAGGCGCGGCCGACGGTGGGCGGCGCGGTCGGTGGAATCGTCGCCCAGATCACCAACGGCGAGACCGGCTACCTCGTGTCGTCGGCCGAGGAGTGCGCCGAGCGCTGCGTCCAGATGCTCGACGACCCGGCCGCTGCGCGGACGATGGCCCGCCGCGGCAAGGAATACGTCCGCACCCACTTCCTCACTCCCCGCCTCGTCCGCGACTGGCTGCGCTTGATGCACCTGCTGGACGGCCAGCAGGCGGAGCTCGAGGTGGTCACGGCCGCCGCCTGAACGGCGGCAGGTGATGGACAGCCCGCTCCTGATCGTCTCCAATCGCGGCCCCCTCCGCTTCCTCACCGGCGAGGACGGCGAGCGTGTCGTGCGCCGCGGCGGCGGCGGCCTGGTGACCGCCCTCTCGGCGCTCACCGGCACCCGGCCGCTGACCTGGGTGGCGTCGGCGTTCTCCGACGAGGACGCCGAGATCGCCGGCGAGGGCACCTATCACGACGGCAACCTGTCGCTGCGGCTGGTCGTCCACGATCGCGAGGAGTACGACCGCTACTACAACGTCTTCGCCAACCCGACGCTCTGGTTCATCCACCACTACCTGTGGGCACTCGCGCTCGAGCCATCGGTCGACCGCAACGTCCGGCTGGCCTGGGAGGCCGGCTACGTCCCGGTCAACGATCGCTTCGCCGCCGCCGCGGCCGAGGAGCTGCGCAGCCTTCGCGGCGACCGGCCGGTGGTGATGATCCACGACTACCAGCTCTTCATGGTGCCCCAGGGGGTGCGCGAACGGGCGCCGGAGGCGCTCATCCAGCACTTCACGCACATCCCCTGGCCGCAACCGGACTACTGGCGGGTGCTGCCGGCCTCGATCCGCTCGGCGATCCACGAGTCGCTGCTGGCGGCGGACGTCGTCGGGCTGCACACCGACCGCTACGCCCGCTCGTTCCTGCGCTGCGTCGAGGAGTTCACCGACGCCGACGTCGACATCCGGGCACGCGAGGCGGAGTTCTGTGGCCGCCGGATCAAGGTGCGGTCGTACCCGATCTCGGTCGACCCGGCCGAGTTCGAGCGGCTGGCGGCGACGCCAGAGGTGGTGGCGGCCGAGGAGCGTGTGCTCGAGGCGCGGCCCGAGAAGCTGCTCCTGCGCGTCGACCGCACCGACCCGTCGAAGAACGTCGTCCGCGGCTTCTCGGCCTACGACCTCTTCCTGTCCGATCACCCGGAGTGGCAGGGCCGGGTGACCATGCTCGCCCTGCTCGACCCGTCCCGTCCGGAGATCCCCGAGTACGCCGAGTACGTCGGCGCCATCCAGCGAGCGGCACGGGCGGTGAACGACCGCTACTACCAGGCCGACACCGACTGGACGCCGGTCGACATGCGGATCTCCGACAACTTCCCCGAGGCCGTCGCCGCCTACAAGCACTACGACGTGCTGCTGGTGAACGCGATCTTCGACGGGATGAACCTGATCGCCAAGGAGGCGCCGCTGATCAATGAGCGCGACGGCGTCCTCATCCTCTCCGAGAACACCGGCGCCTACGACGAGCTCAAGGACCACGCGCTGTGCGTGAACCCGTTCGACATCCAGGAGCAGGCGGACGCGATCCACGACGCCCTGACGATGGACGCTGCTGAGCGCCGGCGGCGCATCGACGGCATCCGCGGCCACGTCCGTGAGTACGACATCTCGCGCTGGATCTCGGCACAGCTCGCCGACCTCGGCGCTGACTGAATAACCGGGGTCAGACCCCTTTATTCATCGGACCGCATAAAGGGGTCTGACCCCTCCTATTCACGTTGCGGTCTCGTGACACAACTGCAGCAGGTGCGCCCACAACGGTGTTCGCCTCGGAGGTGGCTGTACTCCAGGGTGGCGGCTAGGGGGTGCCAGGGCTCTGCGACCCCTGGCACCTGGGGCCGGCGTATTGCGGTGGCTTTTGCGTATTCACGCCGCTGCGCGGCGTGGCATACGCCTTCATCCGTAGACTCCGCGTTGTGAGCGAGATCCGCATGGTCGACGTCGGCGCCAAGCCGGTCAGCAAGCGGCGCGCCGTCGCCCGGGCGCGGGTGTTGATTCCCGCTTCGGTGCGGGAGCGGATCGCCGCCGGGACGCTGCCCAAGGGGGACGTGCTGGCGGTCGCCCGGATCGCCGGCATCATGGCCGCCAAGCGCACCCCGGAGATCGTGCCGCTCTGCCACCCTCTGCCGCTGACCCGGGTCGACGTCACGCCCGAGCTCGACGACGAGGGTGTGACGATCACGACCGCCGCCGAGACGACCGCCCAGACCGGCGTCGAGATGGAGGCTCTGACCGCTGCGGCCGCGGCAGCGCTCACCGTCTACGACATGACCAAGGGCCTCGACCCGTCGATCGAGATCGCCTCCGTCCACCTGCTCGAGAAGTCCGGCGGCAAGAGCGGCCACTGGACGCGTGACCCGGCGTGAGGGCTGCCGTGCTCACCGTGTCGGACGGGGTCGTCGCCGGCGTCCGCGAGGACACCAGCGGCGGCGTGCTCGAGGAGCGCCTGCGGGACGGCGGCTACCAGGTGCAGCGGCGCACCGTCCCCGACGAACGGCCGCTGATCGTGGCCGCCCTGCGCGAGCTGGCCGCCGAGGCTGACCTGGTGCTGACCACCGGCGGCACCGGCTTCGCGCCCCGCGACGTCACCCCCGAAGCGACCGCCGAGGTGGTCGATCGCCGCACCCCGGGCCTGGACGAGGCGATGCGGACGGCGTCGATGCAGGCGTCCCCGCACGGCATGCTGTCGCGCCAGTCGAGCGGGATCGCCGGCCGCTCGCTGATCGTCAACATGCCCGGCAGCCCGCGCGCCTGCGCGGAATGCTTCGACGTCATCGCACCCGCGCTCGGGCACGGCCTGGCGCTGATCCTGGAACGGCCGACCGAGCATTGAGCACGACCGTCTATGCCCGCCGGTTCGTGTCGCTGGTCAAGTTCGAGCACACGCTGTTCGCGCTCCCCTTCGCCTACTCCGGCGCGATCCTGGCCGAGGTGGCCGTGCCCTCCGCCGCGCGGATCGCCTGGATCACCGTTGCCATGGTCGGCGCGCGCAGCCTGGCGATGTCGCTGAACCGGTTGATCGACGCCGAGATCGACGCCCGCAACCCACGCACGGCGCGGCGGGAGCTCCCCGCCGGACAGCTGGCGCCGGGGCCCGTCTGGGGCTTCGCCGCGGCGTCGCTCGCGGTCTTTCTGCTCGCCGTCTGGCAGCTGCCGCCGATCACCCACTGGCTCTGCCCGATCCCGGTTGCCGCCTTCGTCATCTACCCCTACACGAAGCGCTTCACCTGGCTCTGCCACTTCATCCTCGGGGCGTCGATCGGGCTCTCGCCGGTCGGCGCCTGGTTCGCGGTGACCGGGCGCTTCGACGCCGACCCGTTCATCCTGGGAGCGGCGGTCGCGCTCTGGATCGGTGGCTTCGACGTGCTCTACGCCACCGCCGACATCGCCATCGACCGCGCCCAGGGCCTCTACTCGATCCCGGCCCGCTTCGGCATCCCGGCGGCGCTTGCGACCACTCGCGCGGCGCACCTGGTGTCGGTCGCCCTGCTCGTCTGGCTCGGCGTCGTCCTCTCGCTGGGGGCGCCGTACTTCCTTGGCATGGCGGTCGTCGCCGCGCTCCTGGCGTTCGAGAACGCGATCGTCCACGCCGACGACCTGTCACGCCTGCAGACCGCGTTCTTCACCCTGAACGGCCTCATCTCCGTGGTCTACCTGGCCGCAATCCTGGCCGATGTCCTGCTCTGAGGCGGTCGCCTGCCGCCGGCTGGTGCGGCGCTTCGGCGAGCGGGCAGCCCTGGACGGCGTCGACCTGGCGGTCGCCCCAGGCGAGACGCTCCTGCTGACCGGGCCGAACGGCGCCGGCAAGACCACCCTCCTGCGGGTGCTGGCGACGGTGCTCAGGCCGAGCGCCGGCGACGTCGCGGTGGCCGGCCACGACCTCCCCCGCGACGCCCGCCGCGCCCGCGCCGCCGTCGGCTACGCCGGTCACGACCCGCTCGTCTACCCGGGGCTGCGCGCCCGCGAGAACCTCGAGCTCTACGCCGCCCTCTACGGGGTGGACGACGCCGCGGTCGGCCCGGCCCTGGCCAGGGTCGGCCTGGCCGACCGCGCCGGCGACCTGGCCGGCGACCTCTCGCGGGGGATGCTGCAGCGCCTGGCGCTCGCCCGCGCGACGCTGCATGGCCCCGAGATCCTCCTGCTCGACGAGCCGACGGCCGCCCTGGACGCCGAGGGCCGGGAGGTGCTGGACGAATTGCTCGGGGAGGCCGGCCGGAGCACCGTCATCGCGACCCACGAGCCGGAGCGGTTCTCCGGCCGCGGCTGGCGCCGGGTGGAGCTGCGGGCTGGCCGGGTGGCGGCGTGAGCGGCCGTGCCTTCCGGGCGCTCCTGCGCAAGGACCTGGTGCTCGAGGTGCGCGGCCGCGAGGTGGTGCCGGCGATGGCGGTGTTCGTGCTGGCAGCGTTCGTGCTCTTCCGCTTCGGGCTCGGCGGCGAGACCCTCGCCGGCGGCACCCGGTCGGCGGTCGGCGTGCTTTGGATCTCGACGGTATTCACCGCCATGCTCGGCCTGCTGCGGGGCTTCGCCGCCGAGCGCGAGGACCGGCTCTGGGACGGTCTCCTGGCCGCGCCGGTCGACCGGGCAGTGATCTGGGCCGCGCGCACCGTCTCGCTGCTGGTGTTCCAGGTCGTCGTGCAGGTGCTGGCGCTGCCGGTCTTCTGGGTGCTCTTCCTGCAGCAGGGGCGCACGCCCTCCTACGGCATCCTCGTCCTGGCGCTCCTGCTGGCCGACCTGGGGATGGCCGCGCTGGGCTCGCTGGTGGCCGGCCTGGCCTCGACCGCCCGTGCCCGGGAGGTGCTTGCACCGGTCCTCTTCCTGCCCTTTGCGATTCCGCTTGTGATCGTCGCGGTGAGCCTGACGACGGGGACAATTCCCCCGCAAACGACGGGATCCCACACGGTGACACGGCTGGGATTCCTGGGTCTCTATGATACGGTCTTTGCGCTTCTTGGATGGGCGCTGTTCGAGTACGTCGTCGAGGAGTAGACACCGGTGGAGACCGCGAACGGGGCCCGCATCGACCGCGCGACCGCCGCCGCGCTGGCGGCCACGGTGTTGATGGCGACGGCGCTCGGATTGATCTTCTTCTACGTGCCGAACGATGCCAGCGAGGGCTACTCCCAGCGCATCTTCTACCTGCACGTGCCGATCGCGATGACCACCTACGTCCTCTTCATCTGGGGGGCGCTGAACGCGGCCCGCTACCTGTGGACAGGGGACGAGAGCCTCGATCTGCGAAGCTATGTGCCGATGCACCTGGGC